>JAAVFS010000097.1 GCA_014800605.1 Bacteroidales bacterium
GGGTTGCCTCACAAATAGAGCGCGTCAGGTATTCAAATTCATCTTCAAGACGAGGCTCGTCAATTTCGACGCCGGCAGGCTTAAGGAAACAATATTTGAAGTAATTAAGATCCCACATTACCGAGCGACGGTCAACCTCTTTGACGGGAAAACATTTGTCCCAATCAAAGCCATCAACCTCCAATTGCATTTTAGTAAGCTCGAGCAGAGAGTTTTTACATAGTTGCACTACTCGTTCTGACTCACCTTCAGCTTTTAAGATTTCAAACAGAGACTCCGAGCCTAAGTCTTCTTGCAGATAGACCATCCTGTCGGGGCTTACAGCAACGACCTTCGGGACCCGGATATTCCGGTCAGCAAAAAAACTCGACTCATATATAAAGGCATTATTCTCCTTTTCGTTGGTACCTATAACCCCGATAAGGCTGACCTGGCCGTAGAGTCTTACATACATTCTGTTACTTCCCGATCCCGTAATCGGTTTTACGTCACTCGGCTTCTGACCTATAAGATCGACGTACAATTGAATTAGCTGGCTATACATATCTGCAAATATATGAATTTTTCGTAACTTCGCGCTACAGAAATACAAACAGCAATGTCCGAAAATACACTACTGTCTCGCCTTGACGGCATCGAAGCTCGCTTTGAAGAAGTAAGTACCCTGATTACCGACCCACAGGTCATCAGCGATATGAAACGCTATGTCCGTCTTACTAAGGAATATAAAGATCTCGAACGTCTGACGCAAGCTACCCGCCGATACACATCTTTCCTCAACGACATTGAGGAGTCAAAGGAAATCCTTGAGACTGAAACCGATGCGGATATGCGCGCCATGGCTCGCGAACAACTCGACGAAGCCTCAGCGAAAGTTCCTCAACTCGAAGAGGAAATCAAGCTCCTGCTCATCCCCGCAGATCCGGAAGATGCTAAGAACGCCATCGTCGAGATACGTGGCGGTACAGGTGGCGACGAAGCCGCTCTCTTTGCAGGCGACCTGTTCAAAATGTACAGCAAATACTGTGAATCAAAAGGATGGACAATAGCCGTCACCAATTTCAATGAGGGCACGGCCGGCGGCTTCAAGGAAATAGTGTTCGCAGTATCCGGCGAGAATGTTTATGGCACCCTGAAATATGAAAGCGGTGTTCATCGCGTGCAGCGTGTCCCAGCTACCGAAACACAAGGACGTGTTCACACCTCAGCAGCCACCGTCGCCGTACTTCCCGAAGCAGAAGAATTTGACGTAGAGATCAATGAAGGTGAAATCAAGTGGGATACCTTCCGATCAGGAGGTGCCGGTGGTCAGAATGTCAACAAGGTAGAATCCGGGGTACGCCTCCGCTATATGTGGAAAAATCCCAACACAGGTGTCACCGAAGAGATCCTCATAGAGTGTACCGAGACACGCGACCAGCCCAAAAACAAGGAACGAGCTCTCAGTCGACTCCGTACATTCATCTATGACAAAGAGCATCAAAAGTATGTCGATGATATCGCCGCTCGACGCAAGACTATGGTCTCAACCGGCGACCGCTCTGCCAAAATCCGCACATACAATTATCCCCAGGGACGGATAACCGACCACCGTATAAACTATACAATCTATAATCTGCAGGCATTCATGGATGGTGACATTCAGGACTGCATCGATCATCTGATTGTAGCTGAAAATGCCGAGAAACTTAAGGAAACCGAACTATAAAAACCCTTTAATATTATTAAGAGAATGAAACGTGAAGAGTTAGTTGCGAACATCCGCAGAAAGAAGTCATTTCTATGTGTTGGACTGGATTCTGACATCAAAAAAATTCCGGCACATCTTCAAGGAAATGATGATGCAATCTTCCTATTTAACAAAGCTATCATTGACGCCACTCAGGCCTATTGCGTAGCATATAAACCCAACCTCGCGTTTTATGAAAGCCTTGGTGCCAAAGGTTGGCTTGCTCTCGAGAAGACAGTAAAATATATTAAGGAAAACTATCCTGACCAGTTCATCATCGCCGACGCTAAGCGAGGCGACATTGGCAATACTTCACAGCTCTACGCACGCAGCTTCTTCGAGCATCTTGATGTTGATGCCATAACTGTAGCTCCTTATATGGGAGAAGACAGCGTCACTCCGTTCCTTGGCTACGAAGGCAAGTGGGTTATACTCTTGGCTCTGACCTCCAATAAAGGAAGCCACGATTTCCAGCTCTCAGAGGATGTCAGTGGCAAGCGTCTGTTTGAAAACGTTATTGAAAAGTCAAGCACCTGGGCCGGTCCCGAAGAAATGATGTATGTAGTCGGAGCTACACAAGGCAAGATGTTTGAGGACATCCGCAAAGTTGCGCCCGACAGCTTCCTGCTCGTGCCCGGTGTAGGCGCTCAGGGCGGTTCGCTTGAAGAAGTGGCTAAATACGGCATGATTGATTCTTGCGGCCTTCTTGTCAACTCTTCGCGCGGCATCATATTCGCTTCTCAGGGAGAAGACTTTGCAGACGCAGCAGGACGTGAAGCGAAAAAGCTTGCCGACCAGATGGCCGAACTCCTTGACCGGAAATAAGTCACGTCGGATAGCACAAATCAGCTTTGCGCTACTCCGTATTAACAAATATTGAGGATAAGGCTATAATTTTAATAGATAAAAATAAGCGTATTATATAAATTTTTCCTTAATTTTGCGTCAAAATACTTTTATACTTAAAACCATACCAAAATGACAATCGATAACTACAACTTTGCAGGCAAGAAAGCCATCGTTCGCGTTGACTTCAATGTGCCTCTGGACGAAAATGGTCATGTAACTGATGATACCCGTATTCGCGGTGCTCTTCCCACCCTCAAGAAAATCCTTAACGACGGTGGTTCTCTTATCATCATGTCACACATGGGCAAACCCAAAGGTAAGGTTAATCCCAAATTCTCTCTTGCTCAGATCAAGGACGAAGTAGCTAAAGCTCTCGGTACTGACGTGAAATTCGCACCCGACTGTGCTAACGCTGCCGAGGCTGCTGCAAACCTCAAGCCCGGTGAAGTTCTTCTCCTCGAAAATCTTCGTTTCTATCCCGAAGAAGAAGGCAAACCCGTAGGCATCGAAAAAGAAGATCCCGCTTACGAGGATGCCAAAAAGGAAATGAAGAAGCGCCAGAAAGAGTTCGCCAAGACTCTTGCAAGCTATGCTGACGTTTATGTAAACGACGCATTCGGCACAGCTCACCGCAAACACGCATCTACAGCCGTTATCGCTGACAACTTTGATGCCGACAACAAGATGCTTGGCTACCTCATGGAGAAAGAAGTTAAGGCTGTTGACAACATCCTCAGCGACATCAAGCGCCCCTTCACTGCCATCATGGGTGGTTCTAAAGTATCTACCAAGATCGGTATTATCGAAAACCTCATGGACAAAGTTGACAACCTCATCCTCTGCGGTGGTATGACCTACACATTCGCTAAGGCTCAGGGTGGCAACGTCGGCCTCTCTATCTGCGAAACTGACAAACTCGACCTCGCTCTCGATATCATCAAGAAAGCTAAAGAAAAAGGTGTTAACCTCGTTCTCGCCACTGACTGTATCGCCGGCGACGCATTCGACAATGACTGCAACACACAGGTTTGCTCTGTAATGGATATTCCCGAAGGTTGGGAGGGTCTTGATGCAGGTCCTGAGTCTCAGAAAAAATTCGCCGACGCAATCAAAGACGCCAAGACTATCCTTTGGAACGGCCCTGCAGGCGTATTTGAATTCGACAACTTCACAGCCGGCTCTCGTGCTATCGCAAACGCTATCGTTGAGGCTACCAATAAGGGAGCATTCTCACTCGTAGGTGGTGGCGACTCTGTAGCTTGCGTCAACAAGTTTGGCTTAGCCGATCAGGTATCTTATGTTTCTACCGGTGGTGGTGCTCTCCTCGAAGCAATCGAAGGCAAAGTGCTTCCCGGCGTAGCTGCAATCAAAGGCTAATATTCGACATTAATAATAGCTATATATAAAGGGTGTTTCAAATTAGATTGAAACACCCTTTTAATTATTAATATCCAGACTACAGACATCAGACTATGAACAGCAACAGATATAATTCGGAATTCTGGGAGTGGATCGAACGAAACAAGGATAAGGACCCAATGAAATTGCGCCTTCGCAAAGACAACGGCCCTGAATGGATAGGTGACGCCATTGCTCATATCGAAAACCAGAAGAAGAGTAAGAAGAAATTTCTGCTCGATAGCGAACTATCCGGAGTCATCCCCAAACTGATGCCGGTAGCGATATCCGTTGAGCAGGCTACCTCAGCACGCATTGCTCAGCTCCACAAAGAGATCGCCGAAAGTCTGATGCCTGACACAAGAGAAATACTTGACATGACATGCGGGCTGGGAGTAGATACAGCTTTGCTCTCTACCATCCCCCGTGCGAATGTAATTGCAATAGAGCGAGACCCGAAGATAGCGGGCGTAGCTTCTGAAAATTTCAAGAACGTACCTAACGTCACCATTTTCAATGCCGACTCCGTAGAATACCTCCAACAATCCACTCTGCACTTTGACCTGATATTCATCGATCCGGCCAGACGTGACACTGAGGGTCTGCGAGTTTTTAATATTCGCGACTGTTCGCCAAATGTCTGCGACCTACTCCCCACTCTGAAAAGCAAGTCGAATGCCTTCATGATAAAGCTATCGCCAATGCTCGATGTCTCCCAAACAATCAAAGACCTGCCGGGAGTATCTCAGATATATATTGTCGAGCAGAATAACGAGTGTCGCGAACTCCTCGCCGTATTCCACAAAGGCACACAGGACGAACCAATGCTTCACGTCATAAACGAATCTCAACAGTTCTCATTCACCAAAACCACTGAAACCGACGCCAATATATCGTTTGCTCTCCCCCAAAAGGATATGTTCCTGCTCGAACCGTCAGCTGCAATGATGAAAGCAGCCCCCTTCAAACTGATTTCAGAGCGGTATGGCATAGAAGCGATTCATCCCAACACTCATTTATATATAGCCAACGAACCTGTCGGAGGATTCATCGGAAAACAAAACCGGATTATTGACGTGCTCCCATTTTCTTCCGGCAATATGAAGCGTCTTTCAAAGCTACATTTATCTGCTGATGTCGCCGTGAGAAATTTTCCATTGACAGCCGAACAGCTCCGACAAAAGCTTGGCATCAAGAAGAACGGCCAGGAAAGAATTGTCGGCATCACTGCTATTGACGGCAATCAGTACATTCTCCGCCTTAATCCACAGTAACCCCCTTTCTAAAACAATAGCAATTTACCCGCTTTCACTGGTAAAAAAAAGGAACATCAGGTAGTACATTATGATATTTTTCGTACATTTGCACCACATTTAGATTATAAAAATGCTATCACTCAAGCGATTCTTAATATCAACCCTTCTACTTGTCCCGCTATTGCTGCAGGGACAGGAGATCTCGTCGGAAATTCAGCTGACTGAGCTTGAGCAAACCGATAGCATAAAGCCCCCTAAGAAAAATTTCATTCATCGGATTATAGATTATTTCGGAAACGCGAATAGAGAAAATAAAGACCGAGGCTTTGACATCACCTTCATCGGTGGCCCAAGTTACTCTTCGGAAAAGAAATTCATGATCGGCATCCTTGCCGCAGGAACTTTCAGCACCAACCGAGCTGATTCACTGACTCCGCTGAGCAATGTTTCGCTATATACATCTTTTTCTACAAGCGGTTTCTACTCCTTGGGCGTAATGGGTACGGCACGTTTCCGCCGTGACTTTATCCGACTAAATTACGACCTGCAGTTTTCATCTCTTCCCGACAAATTTTGGGGTATCGGATATGAAATGAACTCCAACAATGACAATGAGACTCGCTACAAACTTGTCAAACCTGAGATTGTAGTCAAAGCTCTCTTTGGCGTTCTGCCCCATCTATATGTCGGTCCGATGACTGATGTATGCTATCTCGATGGCAATCCATCCTCCAATGCCGACCTCAGCCTTTGGAACGGAGAAAAACTAAAAACGTTCAATTTCGGTGTAGGTGCCAACATATCGTATGATACTCGCGACAATCTGACCGGCCCACACTCAGGTGTCAACATTGAGTTATCGCAGAAGTTCTATCCTAAATGGCTCCGAAACACGTATTCATTCGCATCCACCGAGCTCTCGGCATCCGGATATATACCTGCCTGGCGATCAGGCATAATAGCCTTACAGTATCACTCGCTTTTGACCTACGGCGACACACCGTGGAGCATGCTGGCCACCATGGGTGGCAGCTACACTATGCGCGGCTACTACAAAGGCAGATATAGAGATAAAGGCGAAATGGATGCCACCATTGAGATTCGTCAGCGCGTATGGCATCGCATAGGGGCAGTGGCATGGGGAGGCGCCGGACTTATCTTCCCCCGCATTTCTCAAATCAATTTTCACCAGTTGCTTCCCAACTATGGCGTCGGCCTCAGGTGGGAGTTTAAGAAAAACGTCAACGTACGATTCGATTTAGGTTTCGGTAAAAATCAAACCGGATTTATTTTCAACATTAATGAAGCATTCTAAACTATATATCGAATTAGCATCCTTAGTGGACTATATTCGACAGATCCCTTCGACCATATTACTTACTCTTTATACAGTGTTAGTCCTATTGGTTCCTAACGCTCTGCTCTGTCATACAGAGCAATATACATTATTAGACTGCTTTGTTAATATTATCCTCCCGGTCGGCATCTATCTCGGGATAATCAGCCTTTCACGCAAGACGGGTACCATGATTTTGTGGCTGCTGCCATTCTTCATCCTTGCGGCGTTCCAGATCGTACTCCTATATCTTTACGGCGAGTCGATTATTGCAGTTGATATGTATATCAACGTCCTGACTACTAATCCGGGAGAAGCGACGGAGCTACTCGCCAATCTTGGTCCGGCAATTATCTTCGTCATCGTACTGTATATTCCCGCTCTCATCTGGGCTATAGTATTAGTTTGCAAGCATAAGCGAATGATAAGCCCTTGGTTCGGAGGTCTGCGAGTATTAGCTGTATTAACATTATCCTCAGGAATCATCCTTGCAGAAATAGATTATTGGAAAGATCCATCTTACAGGCCGCATATCAAGACCTTCCCCATCAATGTGTGCTATAATATCGGTCTCGCTATTGACCATACAGCCACCTCGGCCCATCACGAAGAAACATCATGTGATTTCACTTACGAAGCCCAAAGCATCCATCCCACCGATACAGCCGAAGTCTATGTATTAGTAATCGGTGAAACAGGGAGAGCACTCAACTGGCAGTTAGGCGGATATAACCGTCCTACGAATCCACGATTATCTGTAAGGGATTCCGTTCACTTCTATTCCCACGCAATAAGTGAATCCAACATCACACACAAAAGCGTACCCCTTCTGCTCACATCCCTTACAGCCGAGAACTTCGATTCACTGCGCTTTCAGAAGAGCATTGTAACCGCGTTCAAGGAAGCCGGTTTCCATACCGCCTTTATTTCAAATCAAGCCCCAAACAGATCCTACACAGAGCATTTCAGCCATGAAGCTGATACAACTCTCTACATCCAGAACACTCCCACGGGTCATCAATATGACAGCGAGTTGCTAAAATACGTCAGCGAGATTCTTGCCGACTCTGTCACAAAGCAATTTATCGTACTCCATAGCTACGGTTCTCACTTCAAATACCAAGAAAGATACCCTGAGGAATTTGGCAAATTCCACCCTGACGATTGCAATTCTGCCACATACGCCAACAGAGAAAAGCTGATTAACGCCTACGATAATACCATCCTCTATACCGACGCATGGCTTGATGACCTCATTGAGTTGCTGTCATCCACACGAAAAGTGAGTGGTATGATCTATGTATCTGACCACGGAGAGGACATCATGGACGATGATCGCAAGCGCTTCCTTCACGCCTCCCCCACTCCTACATTCTATCAGCTTAATGTCGGAATGTTGTCATGGGTTTCTCCGGAATTTACCAATCTCTACCAGTCCAAGTCAGAAGCACTTCATTCGAATGCCGAACGAACTGTCAACAGCAGCGCATCAACATTCCACACCATTCTTGATATGGCAGGAATTGAGACCCCATATTTTGATCGCACTCTATCGCTTGCTTCACCTGAATATACTCCGGCTCATCTGTATTATCTCAACGACCACAACAAGCCTGTCGCACTTGACAAATCAGGCCTGAAGGAACACGATCTCTCTCTTCTTGCGCCTCATCTTAACCGCTAAATTTGTTAAGTAGCCAAATATTATCGAATTACATTTTTAGAATACATCTAAATCGAGGCAAGCAACAAAAGTTATCCAAAACAACAATCCACAAGCTTAATAATCAGATATTTACAAATTTTACGAGATTAAAAAGTTTTCCAAAACAGAAAATCATCATCTTTTTAACCATAAATATTTTGTCGTTAATCTAAAAGAGACTACCTTTGTCGGACTCAACAATAAACCAATCTAACAAAGTTAATCTCTACATAAAATGATACAGACAGTCCTAAAGCGTGATGGCCGTATAGTTGGCTACAACGAAGAGAAAATTAAAGCAGCTATCCGCAAGGCAATGCTACAGACCCCGCTCGGCGAAGACGAGGCACTGATAATGAAAATAGCCGATCGTGTCGGTATAACCGGCGCCAAGCAGATGTCAGTAGAAGAGATCCAGGACAAGGTAGAAGTTGAACTTATGAAAAGCCCCCGCAAGGAGGTGGCAAAAAAATACATCGCCTATCGCAATCAGCGCTCAGTAGCTCGTCGCGCCAAAACACGCGACATCTTTCTCGAGATAATCGAAGCTAAAAACAATGACATCACTCGAGAAAATGCAAATATGAATACCGACTCCCCTGCCGGTATGATGATGAAATTTGCGAGCGAGACCACCAAACCGTTCGTTGACGACTACCTGCTGAGCGATGAAGCTCGTGATGCCGTCAGAAACGGGTATCTTCACATCCACGACAAGGACTATTATCCCACAAAGAGCCTGACCTGTGTCCAGCATCCTCTGGACAGAATTCTCAAAGCCGGATTCATCGCCGGCCATGGCGAATCACGTCCGGCAAAACGCATCGAGACAGCATCCATCATCGCCTGCATCTCACTCGAAACAGCTCAGAACGAAATGCACGGCGGACAGGCTATTCCTGCCTTCGATTTCTATCTCGCTCCCTACGTTCGCTCCTCTTTCATCGAAGAACTCAAGAAGCTTGAGCAGCTGTCAGGAGAAGACCTCAGCGATCTATACGACATCCAAATCGACGACTTCATCAAGCGCCCCCTTGACGGACTGACCGGCCGTGATCGTATGCTCGCGCACGCTATCAACCAGACTACAAGCCGTGTTCACCAGGCAATGGAAGCGTTCATTCATAATATGAACACTATCCATTCTCGCGGAGGCAATCAAGTCGTATTCAGCTCAATCAATTATGGCACTGACACATCTGCCGAGGGCCGTTGCATCATCAGAGAATTACTTAACTCCACCTACGAAGGAGTAGGCAATGGAGCTACAGCCA
>JAAVFS010000098.1 GCA_014800605.1 Bacteroidales bacterium
ATACAATCAGCTGATGGGCATCTCCGTCGACATGAACGAGATCTATGGCAAGCTCTACAATCATGCGCTTACCGGCGACAAGGATTGCGGAGGACTCGTGAGCTACAACTTCTTCTCCGGCGAACCTATCGCTGAATGTGAGGAAGGTTGCCCGATGCTTGTTCGCTCTGTTAGTGACAACTTCAACCTTGCCAACCTTATTCGTGCCCACCTGCACGCCTCTGTAGCTATCCTGAAGATCGGCAATGATATCCTCTTCAACGATGAGAAGGTCAAAGTCGATCGCATCACCGGCCACGGCGGTCTGTTCAAGACTCCCGGCGTAGGTCAGCGCATACTTGCAGCCGCTATCAACTCTCCCATATCAGTCATGGAGACAGCTGGTGAAGGCGGCGCATGGGGTGTAGCTCTCCTCGCTTCATTCATGGCCAACAATCGCGATAGCCTGACACTGCCCGAGTACCTCGACAAGGTGGTATTCGCAGGTGAAACCGGCGTCGAGATTGCTCCTACAGAAGAAGATGTCGCAGGTTTCAACGCATACATCTGCAACTATATCGACTGTCTTCCTGTCGAAAAGAAAGCTGTCGAGTGCAAGAAACAGTAAACCGGCTATAACCATTACAGCCGCAGTCCGATTCAACGATCTGCGGCTGTTTTTTTTATATAACTGAATAGGTGTCCCCTACCCTGCGATCTTACTCCAAGACATTATAATCTTCGGCTTCGAGATAGTAGAATGAAAGGTAAGGAATACCCTCGGCATCCTGACGGGCCTTGATGCGGGCACGATAGTCAGCCATGCGGGCATTGAAGTCAGCAAGTCCCTGCTGGCCACGCGCAGCCTGCTCGGTGTCACACTGGGCAGCTTTCTCCTCGTCAAACTCCTGCCCCTGCGCAGCCGCATTGAGCTTTGCCTCATTGTAGACCCACTCCATATTCTGGACGGCCTCCTCATCAATCCGCTCCTCACGCAGATACCCGGTCACCGTCATAGGATGATGAATGGTCGAAGCCGGGAATGGTTCCCCCATCAAAGGGTAAGCCTCGCACCGCAGTACGAAATTATTAGCTGATCCGGCTAAGAATGCCTTGCGGCCGCCATGTCGGCAGAGGTGCGAGCAGACACCCTCGACAGTGATTTCCTTGTCTACATAATCGGCGGGTGAAGTAAGCACCTCATCGACAGTAAGGCCTGAGGCAATGTCCGAATCTTTGACGGATGAAGCGTTTTTTGATCCGCAAGAGCAGAGCATAAGCAACGCGAACGCTCCCGCAATTGATTTAATTTTTTTCATTTTGTAATATTTATAGGTTAATATAAGGATGATAATGATCGTCCATAGAAGAATGGCCTTGTTGGAGCCTAAAGTGAAGTGTGGCGAAACACAGTCGGACAAATCGGAGGTGAACGTGATCTGATACGGCACAAGAATTGAGGCTATCTTTTCGGCACGTGAAGCGATGGCTGGTCGGGAGTAGGATGCCAGACATGAATAGTCGGCAGCATCGACCGCTACCCATCTCACTGAGTCGGGCGAATTGATTTTCGCTGTCCATGTCGCAACGCCTCGCAAGATTGAGAGCCTGTCGCGCTCGAGATCAATTCCGGTAATGGGGAGTCGCGTCATAGAGTAGTCCTCAAAATCGATTCCCCAGAGAGCGCCGTCTGACATCTCCACAAATCCAAGGAAATCGCGGTCTCCGAATTCTGTCACGAAAATATGCTTGGCATAAAACGAATCAGGCATAGGGACTGCGGCTATCGCAGGGCGACCTGCCTGCATCTTCAGGTGGAAAACGTCCCCGTCAGAGTCAATCAGCAGGTATCCGCTGTCATATCCCTTGCGGGTAGTGACATTTGCCTTGGCCTCCCTTACGGGAAATTTAAACCCTCTGTCGGACAGCATTTTCCCAAATCTTGCGCTCTTGACTTCATCGACATTTAAGCCGTCAATCTCCATCACCTCGATATTTCCACCGGCAAGTGTAAAAGCGTAGTCCGGATTTTCGAGGTCAAATCTGAGTGGCATCGACTCCATGAGCGGATAAACGCCGACACCGATTTCACTAACATCGGCTGGCTGAGTATTGAATACCCATCTCATGCGTCGGATTACACTCGGATCTATCGCAATCCCACGCAGCGAGTCAGGCATCGCGTTTCGCTTCAGGAGCTGATTGGCATATATCTCAGGCAGGAGCGAGTCGCGCTGTTCCGTTGTATATGTCCGTCCACGTTGCAAAGTAGCGGGATCAATGTCGTAAATATCCGGCTCTTCTTCGTGCCCATTTTCTGTCACAATGAATCTGTCGACCACCGACGAATAGTTGACAAACGGGTCTGAACCTCCCTGGGCGAAAGCGAGCGAAATCAATTGTGGCAACACCCATCCGAAAGCGATCAGACAGAGCGCTATTAAAATAACTTTATAGGTTGTTTTCATCAGTCACGAAGGCCCTCCTTAAACCTTATTACAGAACCAAATACAAGACAAGCCGCCATCAACAAAAACAGGACAAGACAGATCGTCATCCCGAGCCCATAGGCACATATAACACCGAGATTCTGAGAAAAAATCATAATGACTACCACTGAGATTATCGCTAAAAGCAAGCGGCGACTCCACCTCCCTTCAAGGATAATAGCTGCCGAAAGCAGATAAGCCGCCACGCCGGCCATATAGCGTGGCACGAGAGTCATGACCACCCCCTCAAGCATAAACGGGTGTATCAGTTGGCCATAATAAACGGCCACAATTGCAAGCTGGATCATGAAAATCAAGGCTAACTCAGCAACTCCCATAGCAAGCATCATTCCGACCAAACGATTCTGCCCTATCGGCAAATGCAAAGTCAGCTTGAGCCGATAGTGCGACATCTCAGGAACGTATTGAGCCACCCCTATCGCAATGCCACAGGCAACAGGGAGCCAATTGAGAAACTCGGTGAAACTTATATCCTTGTAAAGCATACCAAGCCATAGCTGAACAATACCGTGTGATTCCACAGCGGCATTGATTTTCATGACCGTATATATCGCTGCCCCTGTCATGACAGCAAGCAAGACGAGGAATACCCTCCGCGTCTTCAACCACTCTTTCAAAATTATAGACTTCAACATAACCGTATTAGTATTTACCTGTCAGACCTATAAAAGCATCCTCGAGAGACATCTGCCTCCGAGTGAGTGACTCTGTTGCCAGACCACGCTCGGCAAGAGCTGCTGCGACACTGTCTCGGGATCCAAACGTGAATAGTTCAAGCGTACGTCCCACCACTGATGGATTTACAATCGACTCGCACTTTGTTAAGTCGGGAGTCACTGCTCCTTCAGGCAGAGACAGAGTGAAGCACTTGAAATCGCGCAAGAGGCTGTCGACCGAGCAATGGGTAAGAATCTTGCCGTAGTCGAGTATAATGCAGTCATCAATCAGACGCTCCAGGTCCTGAATGATGTGCGATGTCATGAATACCGTCTTATCCTCAGCCACCGCATACTCCTGAAGATATTCTACAAAAAGGCGACGATAGCCGGGATCGAGACCCAGAGAGAAGTCATCGAGCACAAGCAGATCAGCATTCTGAGCAAGTATAAGGCCGAGTGCTACCTGCGACCGCTGCCCGCATGACATCGTCGATATATGCTGACCGGCCGAGACATGCATTTTATTCATCAGCTCATAATAGGCAGCCTTGTTCCACTTTGGATAGAAGCGCGAGTAGAAGCGTTCGATCTGCTCGATGGTCATAAATGAGTATTGGATGTGCCCCTCAATCAGCAGAGCTATTCTGCTTCGGGTCTCCGGCTTCATCGCCGTGACTGACTCTCCAAATATCTCACACGACCCCGACTGCGGTCGGAGATACCCCATCAGGATGTTGATAGTCGTAGTCTTCCCTGTGCCATTCTTTCCAAGCAGACCGAGAATGCGCCCTTTAGGAACATCAAACGAGAGATCGCGGTAGATAATGCGACCGCTCCCATATCGCTGCGTCAGCCCTTTTACGGATATTACCGGTTGATATGTAGACATTTGTTAGAAAATAAAATAGATTGACGTATTAAAATTTCGCATTTTTTGAAACGAAAGTCGGGTGTACGAGACTCTGAGTCCGAGATTACCCATAGCGATCTGCCTTTCTACACTTGCACTGACATGAAAACCATTGCAGCGCGACGCAAGGTAGGCCACAGCCTCTCCTCTGACAAGATTCTTTCCAAAGAGGTAGCCCGCATCGCCGCGGATCTCGGGCAAACATAGCATGAGGTCATCATCCCGTTTCGGTATCTTGAGCGATCGCTTGTAGCTGAAGTATGAAACGCCTGGAGCGAATGTAACTGTGAGCGGAGCTCGATGAAACTGAACCGGAATCATCGCGCCGGCAACAGTGGCGCTCGACTCATAGTTCGGCCGCTCTCCTATTTTATCGTAGACGCTACCAAGCGCTGATCCAAACAGCATCTCGACCCCCTTTCGCGATTGATGGCTGACGAAAACAGCGGGAGTAGATACCCATCGCTGCCCGAGCCTCAGCCCCCAGGCTCCACGAAGGTCAAAATTGTCCGTAACAGTCTGTCCGAGAGTTATATTGTTATAGCTTCTTAATTGCATTGTAGCTCGCGTATGGGAATATTCCAGAGTGACTTTTGGTCCGAGAGCACCAACCGAGAGAAACTGAGCAGAGCCGGAGAGCGAAAACAGCGAATGAGCTGCACTGCGGTTGTTGTTGCCCACAAAGCGGTGATAGTAGCTGCCAAGACCTGTCAACGGGTAGGTCTGAATGTCGTTCATGAGATTGACAAACTCCACCTCAGAGATCTGTTTGTAGGTTCTGACCCCGAGTCCTGCTCCGACTGAATAACAGTCAGTGGCCTTCCAGGCAGCGGCTGCTCTCACATTCAAGTCAGAGACTATATCATGGACACGCGGATCGCGCGACCTGTAAGCTATCTCAGCACGATAGACCGCCTCGATACCCACGGCATATGGTCCGTACTGCCTACTCCATCCGCCGGAAAACATATATCGTTGGCTTTGCATATTTCCGCCTACTGAATCGCCAAGGACGTACGGAGCTAAAAGCTGATAGTCAATAGCGTTGCTCCATCTGACGTCATGAGTCACATACGAGCTGTAGGATGCTGATCCCCATAATGCTGATTTATCAGACAATCTGTAATATGAGCGAGCATCCACCTTCCAGCCGCTATGACCCGTGCCATCCTCCTGCATAAACGGATTTGAAAGCGAAAAACTTTCATACTGAGCGCTGACTGAAGAAATCGTCATTGAGTCAAGCCATTGCATCGTGGCCGGTGAAGCCTTAAAAAAACTCTGATTCAGGACCGTAGTCGGACGCTGACGTATCTCCAGCTGCTCGAGCCGAAGAGTGGCTGCTGACGATGACATGAGCCCACCGGCAGCAGCTACCAGACACCTAACCAATATGTCCCAACGGG
>JAAVFS010000099.1 GCA_014800605.1 Bacteroidales bacterium
TATATTGAGTGTATAGAGAAAGCTGCCGGCATCCCTGCAAAAAAGGAGTTCCTTCCGATGCAACCCGGCGATGTCTATCAGACCTACGCCGACTCATCAGCACTCGCAGCCGCAACAGGCTTTACCCCCAATACTCCCCTTCAGGAAGGCATCAACAAAACCGCCGACTGGTATCGCGGCTATTTAAAACGTAAAAAATAAACAAAATGTAGTGTCAGGTCACCCATATACTTCGTTGATAAAGTATATCGGTATGTGGCAGATCAACAGTTACCAAATGGAAAAGGCTTTAATCATAGGTGGCGTTTCCGGCATAGGCTGGACCATAGCGTTACGTTTGGCAAAAAGTGGTAGAATTGTTACTATAGTTGATAGGAAGGTCCCGGAAGGAGTCTTACCGGATAATATAAATTATCAGTATGCAGACTTACTGACCACTGACTATAAGTGGCTGGAGGATTATAAGGATATTACATATTTGTTTTATTCAGCGGGATTCGGACGTGTTGCCCCGTTTGAATCCTTATTGCCCAAGGAGATAGAGAATCTGTTTGCTGTAAATACTGTAGGGGTATTTAAGGTACTAAATTTTTATGCCGATCGGTTGAGAGATGCCTCACCCTTCTATTGCGGAGTAATGGTAAGTATAGCAGCCCGTATTGCTTCGCCTCTATTCAGCATCTATAGTGCTTCAAAAGCTGCTTTATTCCGTGGCATTGAGGCAATTAATACGGAGTTAGAGATGTCCGGAGCGACTAATCGAGTTTTAGAAGTTTCTCCGGGGTCCATCAAGGGCACCTCTTTCAGCGGGGGTAAGACAGATGTCAGCATGACAGAGAGCTTAGGCGAGTCAATTATCCGGGCTATGGAGGCTCATGATACGGTCCTTATACCGGATTATGACTCAGTCTTTAAGGATGTCATCGGACGTTATAATTCCGATTCAAGGCAATTTGCTATAGATAGTTACAACTATAAGATTCAGGGTAATAGGCTGAATCTGAAGCCACAGCTTACGGTGGGATACCTCAGTGGTACATTTGACCTCTTTCATATCGGGCACCTTAATCTCCTGAAGCGCGCCCGAGAGCATTGTGACTATCTCGTGGTGGGTGTACACAAAGATGCCAGCCATAAGGGAAAGAAGACTGTCATACCCTTCGAAGAGCGTAAAGCAATCGTCGAAGGTGTAAGATATGTTGACAAGGTAATCGAATCTGAACGTGAGGATTGTGATGTCTATATTAAAGGTATTTTAAAATATAATAAACTGTTCGTTGGTTCTGACTATAAGGGAAGCGAACGCTTTAATCGCTACGAGGAGTATTTCGCAGACAAGGATGTAGAGATCGTTTATTTCCCATATACTCAAGGTCGCAGCAGCACACAGCTACGTGAAGAATTGATTTCAGAAAAATAGCCGGATTCACGGGGGTATGATCTCAACAAATACAGACGTAATAAAAAACTCTCTATGGTATTCGATGGGAAATATTCTCTTGAAGTTTTTCTCATTCCTCCTCATACCCCTTTATACCGGATATCTTTCTCCGGTACAGTACGGCGAAATCAACTTAGCTTTAGGATTCTCAAATGTAGTAAGCTGCCTGATAATGTGTGGCCTTCAGACCGGTGTTATGCGCTTCTACACTGATTGTAAGGGGAGCAAGCAGGAGGTGGCTGAGATGTTCGGTTCGGCCATTACCTTTGTGACGATCGTAAGTGTCTTGCTATCCGGACTTTTGGTCATCACACATGCAATCTGGATCGACTGGGTGTTTTCATCGATCCCATTTATCCCTATTGTTCTGTTAGCGATTCTAATATCGGCTGTAGTAGCTATCTATACCGTTTATCAGGAATTTTTGAAAGGATCGCACCAGGCAAAGAAATCCGTAATACTGTCTTACGTCTTTTTCTTCTTGTTATTTGGATGTAATCTGCTGACTATTATTGTCCTGAAATGGGGAGCAAAGGGCGTGCTTCTATCGACGGTTGTAGCCAATCTCATCATGATCTGCTATATGGCCATAGACCTGAAGTGGCGTGGGATGCTGTATGTCGGAATTAAGAAAGTCTTGCTGAAGAGTATGCTCAGATATTCGATGCCATTGGTACCGCATGCTTTATCATATAATGTCTCTAATCTGTTTACGAGGGTGGTAATCAATGATAAGGTAAATACATTTACTCTTGGGCTTTATTCGCTCGCCTCGCAGTTCGGAGGTATTGCCGACATTGTAAGCAATTCTGTTCAGTCGGCATTTCAGCCGTGGTTTTACGAAAAGATGCGTCAGTCTGAGGATAATCATCGGATAGCAAGCATCGAGATAAGAAGGCTAACGATAAATCTACTGTGGTTGATCGGATTCATATATCTTATGATTGGGACCTGGGCTCAGGAAGCGATAGACATTATGTCGCAAGACTCATATCACTCTTCATGGCAATATGTGCCATATCTTGTCATGGCTGTCGCCATTAAGTCCCCATTGTACTTTTATCAGAATGTATATTACTATCATAAGGATATGACAAGATATATCTTTATGTTTACTCTTGCAGGATGCCTGTCATCAATGTTATTCGTATGGCTGTTAGTGCCTGAGTGGGGTATATACGGTGCCATCGTGGCAGATATTGTGGGGGTGGTAGTCCGGGTAAGCTGTACGTTGCTTCACGGTAAGAAGATTATTTCACATACATACTCTATCGGTCAGCTATTGATGTTTACAATCGCCACTATTGCATGGCTTGGAGTCACTGTATTGCCCTCATATACAGGATGGCTGAGTGGAGTGAGTAATTATATTTATAAAACACTCTGCATTTTGATTTATATCAGTTCTTTTATGATATATCACAGGCGAGGTGTCAGTATGAATCAAAAGTAAACGAAGTCCCTTTTATATGAAATTCTTTAAAGGAATCATTTCGGCCAAGATAAACAAGAGGTTATGACAAAAGGTCTGTTGAAAAATCTGAGAAGAGCTTTCGGGCTATTTATTCTTATTCCGCTATCTTTTGTTGTAATAAGGAATAAGCGAAAATGGGCCTTTGGCTCGAATATGGGATTTACAGGTAATGCAAAGCATCTGTTTATTTTCACCAAGAATCGATATGCCGGAATCATTGACTCCATATGGGTTACAGACAAGCGTGCTGAGTATCAGAAATTAAAGCATCGGGGAATGCCTGTAGTTTATAAATGGTCATTTATGGGACTACTTACTGCGCTGACGGCAAAGGTATATCTATACAATAGCTATGTGTCTGATATCAATGAATATACCTACGGCCATGTCACAAGAGTCAATCTGTGGCATGGGGTTGCCCTTAAGCATATAGAGCGCACAAAGACCAGACCCGAAAAAAAATATATTACCAGGAATCCGTTCTTAAAACTAAGATATTTCAGATTTCTGATAAGGCCTACATTCGTATTGACTTCGTCGCCGACAGAGACCGAACTGTTTGCCCGGAGCTTTGCCGTAGAGGCTTCCAACTGTATAGAAGGAACTTATCCTCGCAATGAAATCTTGCATCTGAGCAAAGCCGATCTCAATGACTACATCAAAGAGAATGAGTATGATAGCTCGGTAGTTGATCTCCTTGAAAGGATTAAAGGATATGACCATTGTATAATCTACATGCCTACGTGGCGAGACTCCGGCAGAAACTTTTTGGATCAGATCAATCTTGATCTGACACTCCTGAATGAGACACTCAAGACCATCAAGGCCTGTATGATATTCAAACTGCATCCGGCGACAAAACTGGATGTCGACCTGTCATTGCTGTCAAATATCATCATGATTGGCAGCGATATTGACATTTATCCGATTTGGCCTTTTACCGATTGCCTGCTGACTGACTATTCATCAATATATTTTGACTATATGCTGATGAAGGATAGACGAATCATCCTTTACATCCCGGATTTCAAGGAGTACACTTCAGGCGATAGGGACTTTGCATTTCCATTTGAAGAATCCGTTGAGGGTGAGAAGATCTACGATTTTGAAGAGTTAATACATTCCCTCAGGGCGTGGCCGGAGACTATAAAGGAATCAGACCCCGTTTTGATGAAGAAATTTTGGGATCCTAAGGTCATAGGTAATGAGGCACTCGTCGAGTATATTGCCTCTCAAATTGGCCTGAAGTTAGATCAACGCCCCTGACGTGATTCCACAACTTACGATACAGAATGGGAAAGGAGAGATTAGCTGAATTTGATTATATCAGGGTGGTAAGCCTTGTGGGAATTCTGGTGTGTCATTCACTCTTGGATTACTGGACCTCGTATGAGTGGCTCGGACGACTATTCGGCATGACATTCAATTTTCTGTTCCTGATACTGTCCGCCTTTCTATTTGGTATGTCATGGGAGGCGAAAGGATATCCGGTCGAGAATGGTGATTTCTTGAAAAAGCGCATGTATAAGCTTTCAAGAAGTTATTATCCATATCTGGCATTGCTCTTCCTGCTCCTATATCTCTCTGAGGGTTTCTTCTCGATTCGTAAAATTGCGTCACACGCGCTATATCTTCCCTGGTTTGATAAGATAGAGGGCTACGGCCATCTGTGGTTCATGACTATGATAATGCTTTGCTATGTGGGATGTCTGGTAGTCACAAGAGAATCCTTCAGGAATCTAAGCGTCAGGGTTTGGCTGATAATGATCGTGGCGTCAATACCATTAGATTATGTCGTTTCTATTAAGGGACTTCCGGGATATATATTCCCCTATCTGATTGGGTATTTATTTGTCTTAAGATATTCGCGAAAAATACTTGAACTCGTACGTCGGATTGGTACTGTCGCTAATATCGTGCAGTTTATCTCAGTCGTAACACTGAATTACATAGTATTCAGCTGTTATAAGCTCGATCCATACTCCTTCATGTCCTATTTCATGGGTATTCTGCAGGCGATTTCGGTATTCTGCTTCATGTATAATATGTTAAGAAATGCTTCCGGGTCAAGGATTGTGGTGTTCATTTCAGGCATAAGTTTTGAAGTGTATTTAGTCCACGAGTTTTTCTTAGGGCACCATAGCGTTTACAGATATTTCAATGAGCCCGTTCTCTCCGTCATTATGTTTGTGGCACTGTCGGTACTGACCGGATATCTTCTGCATCTTATATCAAATGCTTTAGCAAGACGTTGCTGATAGGACGGGAATAATTGTAAATTATATTCAGATTATGACACTTGAGCAACCACAGGTATCCGTACTGATGAGTGTGTACTCCGAGCCAATTGACTGGATAGACCAGGCAGTTAAGTCAATCTTAGATCAAACCCTGACAGATTTTGAATATATAATTGTCAATGATAATCCTGCGTCCGCAGAATTAAATAATTATCTGGAGAGTCTATCCAAGGAGGATCCCCGAGTGCGTATAATCCGAAATGACTCTAACATCGGCTTGACTAAATCCCTTAATGTGGGTTTGAAGCAATGTCGTGGAAAGTACATTGCCCGAATGGATGCCGATGATTGGTCTTTCCCGACAAGATTGGAGCGGCAGGTCGATTTTATGGATGCCAATCCGGCTGTCATAGCAAGCAGTGCCTTTGCATATTCGTGGGACGGCGGAGTGTCGCTCAGGAAGATATTCCGTCCGGAGAGTTATGAAGAGATTTTGAGCTATACATTTACCTCATCGCCATTTATTCACCCGCTGTTGATCATGCGTAGGGAGATACTCACCAAGCATGATGTCGCCTATGACGAATCATTCCCGAGATCCCAGGATTATAAGTTGGCAGTAGATTTGCTGCGGGTCGGTAAGGTGGTCAATCAACCTGAGTATTTGCTGAAATACCGAATATCTGAGAGCCAGATTACCTCGCGGTTCGGTAGTGAACAGGTGGAGTTGTGCAAGGCTATCAGGCGAAAGTATATCGCAGACTTTTATGCGAAATATTGTCTTGGCACACCGGATGAAGTGATCACCTACAATGCTATTAAATCTTCGA
>JAAVFS010000100.1 GCA_014800605.1 Bacteroidales bacterium
GTGCCGGCTTTCAGGATACGGTCGCCGGGGTTGAACTTACTCATCACGCCATGAACCACAGCGTCATCGACATACGGATATGCCGGTTTGAATATCATCTTTTCGCAGATTTTTTCCATATTATTTCTCGTTCTATTTCATTCTTTATATATAACACAAAAATACATAGTATGTTAGAGCGGAACTTAGGCAATATCGGAGCAATATTGAGCAAATTCGCAGATGTAGTAAAGATGTGTCTAATGGCTATGTCTAAGAATTATCTAAACATAGAATCAATTATGAGGGTGTTGCAAAACTAACAATTTGGCATAAGCCCGGTCATGTGCTCGCCCATGGTATTGCAACACCCCCATAAAAAAAACAATCTTCTGAAAATATCTTTTTATTGTTACGTCATATTGTATTTGTTAACAGCGCATCGCTTGGCATATCTTCTATAAGTACGAGGAAGAGATATGGCAGATTGATGTAATTCTACCGAAGTATTGTTGTACTGCGGAAGCAGAGGTTTCCGAGGCGGTTGAGAAACCGTCGGAGAAGAACGGCAAAATACCGTTACCAACTCGTCACACAAGAATATAAAGCATCTGTATCCAATTGATCCTGCGATAATTGGAGCAGGGTTAAAGGCCCTCCAACTCCACTTGGCGGGTCGGACTTATCGCCGTGGGCGCTTTGCCTGCGCAAAGAACTTCCGGACCACGCAAGACAAAATTAAGACAACCTTTAGCTCATTGAGCAAAGGGCGAAATAAACCGCAGACCACCAATTAGTTCCGCGGATTTTTCGCGTCTAAAATGCTGACTCAGGACCGACATCGGACAGAAAAAAGACCACGGCGGACAGCCTTCGTTACAAACTCGACCTCAAATTTAATCATAGGTATAATGTACAAAGGGGCGAGTCCTGCATGTGGAATCGGCACTAATTTTTTCCATCTCAAAAAAATTTCATAGGACAGCAATAGTTTGAAACTAAAAAATCAAGCCTTTAACTTAATATCCTTAAATAAAGGCTCATTTAACTTATTTTAAGAATAGTTTCTCGTCATTAACTACAAAATGATGTAATTTCGTGCAAAATTAGGGGTAAGTTACCGTTTATTACAGTGAAATTATGCTATTTTATTATCATAAACTCAAAATTAAACGATAATTTTTGGGCAACAAGTTTATTATTAAACCTTGACGTATGTCCATTGATAGACCACATTTTACATTTTGACAATAATCGACTGACCACCTCTTATTTGTTGTTTATCATACTTAAGGATAAAACCATAAAAACCTATGTCGAAGTCGTATGACAGCCAATATATCGCTCTGGTTATCCGCCCATATATGCGGTAAACACATATATACCAACCCATTAAAGAGATTGGTATGCTCTGTTATGTTTCTCCTGGTGGCCTTCTGTTCTGTAGCCTTACAGAGCGAAGACCCAGCAGATTGTTGCCGCGTCACTGTTAGCGATACCACGGTGATTCACTTTCGCTTATCGGGTTCCGAATTAGATTTTGGTTGGGATAATAACGGGGTTAAACTTGAGAGCCTGAGGCAAACAATTCGCGATATATCGGCTGCCGATACAACGATGACCATCAGTTCACTGAGAATTATAGGATCTGCATCGCCCGAAGGATCAGAAAAATACAACCGTTTATTATCTGAAAAACGCGCCAAAGCAGTCTATGATTTTCTGAAAGAAATTGTCTCGCTCCCTGACTCTATAACAAATGTAGGATACCTTGGCCGAAATTGGAAAGGATTGTATGATCTCGTGGCTTCAGATCCGGCTGTGCCCTCCCATTCCGAGGTACTCGCTCTGCTGCATAAAGCCGCAACAGACTCCGAACTGTCGCCCACTGAAAGTAACAATCTACTATACCAGCTCAAAAAACTCAGAGGAGGAAAGCCATATTCATATATGTATCGCCGGCTATTCAAAGCTTTAAGATCTTCGTATGTATATGTTGAATGCGCAAAACGGACTAATCTCGAATCAGATCGCAAGATGCTTGAAGAAACAGCTCCTATAAGTTCGCAACCCGTCGACTCTGTTGTAATCGAATCTGAAGATGCTGAAGCCGCTCAATCACCTGCGACAGACTCATATTCTATCTCTGAATCCTCGACGCTTTACGCAGATGAAAGATCATCCATCGAAGCCGGCACTGGCGTCAGGAAACCTTTCTATATGGATCTCAGCACCAATATGCTCTATGATATTGCCGCTGTGCCGAATATCAAGGCTGAATTTTACGTCGGTAAGAATATTTCAGTCTATGGAAACTGTATGTACGGATGGTGGGACAATGCCCCGCGTCATCGCTACTGGCGCATCTACGGAGGAGAGCTCGGAGCCAGATGGTGGTTTGGCCGCAAAGCGGAAGCAAAGCCTCTTACCGGTCATCATTTAGGCATTTACGGTGGTTTGCTCACTTTCGACTTCGAATGGGGCGGCACAGGCTATATGGGTGGAAAACCGGGAGGAACACTTTGGGATCGCTCACTTGTCAATGCCGGCATAGAATATGGCTACTCACTGCCTGTCAGCCATCGTCTTAATATTGACTTTTCAATAGGATTAGGCCTTTTGAGCGGAAATTACATAAAATATTTCCCTTTCGATAACGAATATTATCGCCAGAAAGAATATAAAATGCGATTTTTTGGACCGACAAAGCTCGAAGTTTCTCTCGTATGGCTTATAGGTCGCAATAATTGTAATCGCTGATTGAATTAAAATTCAAAATATCTATAAATGAACAAGTTGTACAAATTGCAGATTATTAGTAAATTAGTAGTTGCCAAACTGCTAAGTACTATCGCACTGCATAAGCGCAACTTTACAGCAAATTCCGTAAGGACTCTCGACATCTGTAAGAAACTTGCCGGAAGTCGTGTCAATGAGGATGGAAAAATGCCCGGATGTGGTGTTGTTCCCAAGTTTTCCGATGACGAAGTCATTGCTCTTGGCATAACAGCTGAGGCCTTCGGCTTCGATAGCGGGAATCTCCTTTTTCGTCGTCTGCAACATGAATGCAAGGAGGATCTCCCAAATCTTATCAGTAGACGGCAGTTCAATGCCCGGCGTAAACTGACGGCCCGAGTCCCATATCGGCTGAATCCGAAAAACCGGCGTCCACCTGCATGGGCCTATAAAAGGTCCCGCAAACGAATCGAAACGATATTCTCTCAGCTCAATGACAATCTTATGATGATACGAAACTACGCAAAACAATCCTGCGATTTTCCCTCGCATGGCAGGCAAAATCGCAGTAATGACGTTCATGCGACATGTCAATTTCGTTAATCATAGTCCGATCGGGCAAATAAAATATTCACTAATTTAATTCAACCAACAGGTTATTCCCTAATTTGATTCGACCAACCATTATAATAAACAGAAAGGAGGTGATGCACGATGAAACTGCCATTCAATAAATTTTCAATTGTGCTGTTCAACCTTGCCATGCTTATATCAGGCAGTTGCACTCATAAAGATCTTAACGAGGATGCCCCGACAACTATCGCCGACAATGTTGAGGTCGTTTTCGACTGGAGCAAAGCTCCCGACGCGAAGGCCTCTACAATGATACTCTATCTCTACTCTGACAGCCACGAAGTGATGCAGCATTGGTTCAGCAACAACAGTGGAGGCATCATTAAATCATATGGCGGAAAACACACTGCCGTGTGTCACAGCAACGATGACCCCTACACTCACTATCTGCGCAATCAGGATTCACACAATGATATAGAAATATACACGGACGAAACTGCTGTTCTGGTCGGACAAGGCATCTCAACTCAAGGTATCCCCCGCCCTGAAGGCACAAAGAACGAACCGCTGCGTGTGCCACCAACGATGATTTACGGAACACAATCGACCGACATCGATTTTAAAGTGACAGGCTTCCACCAGACTCTGACCCTCTACCCCGAAGAACTTGTGTGTCACTACACAGTTGAATTCGTCGATGTTGAGAATATCCAGAATACCGACCTTAAAATTGACGCTACAATCTCGTCGCTTGCCGGAGGCTACCTTCCCGGCCAGATGAAGGCAAGCTCAGAACCCGTGTCCCACACATTCACACTTGCAGCCGACATAGAGGAGAGGTCCCTGCGTTCAGAGTTCCTGACTTTTGGTGTCCCCGATGGAGAAGCCAGACCTCACATGATCAGTCTCTATATCGCCTTGAGAAACAGAACCGGAAATTTCTACACCTTTGATGTATCAGATCAAATCAACAAGGCTGATGATCCGAAAAACGTCAATATCAAGATCTATGGCCTGAAGTTGCCGGAGCTCCCCGAGGAACCTCCTACACCACCCGAACAAGGCGGAGTCAGTGTAGAAGTAGATACTTGGGACACTATTCATTATGATTTGATAGTATAAGAATCATCAACATAGTTTTAAATAAAAAAATAACGATCATAATCACTTTAATGTTCTTAAATTTATGAACAAGCTATCTTTAATTGCAGTTGCAGGCGGTTTGTTAGCCGTATCGTCCTGTACACAAGAAGATGTTACACCTGCTCCCAAGCATGATTACACCATCGCGTTTCGCGCCGGTGTAGCGAGCCGTGTCAATCCGGAACTCGATTACACGAGCAACCCCGCGACATTCTATGTGTCAGCTTATCCCAACAGCCACAAACCCGTCGACGGGATAGTGCCTGATTCGCTCTTCTGGGACGAACCGTTCTACCTGATGGGCGCAGATCTTTATGCAAGTACAAGTAACCAGAAGTGGCCTACTCGCGAACAGGCCGAGAAGGTTGAGTTCTTTGCATACGCTCCTTCGCTGGAAGAAATTCAAGCAGCTGGTCTGACTCAGCTTAATCCGAATGATCCCGATTACAACTCGCTTGTTGAAAGCTACACACACGGCATGCAGTTCTATAATCTCTGTCAGGACGGTGTGCGTCTCGATCCGTTGAATCAGGAAAATCAGACATTCGCGGGTGTTCAGCTCTACAAAGGTTTCAAACTCGGCCGATTCTATGTGGCGACTGACATTTCAAAGCAGGTTGACTTCATCACCGCTCACATTGCTGCAGATACCCCCTCAAGTGAGGACGATGCAAACTTAGGTGTCGAGCTCAAATTCAAACACCAGCTTTCTAACATTGAGCTTCGTGCCTTCTCAGCCAATAAGGATTTCAACATTGAGATAGCAGGTGTGAGAATCGGTCGCCCCTACACAGGCGGTGCAATCTTCAACTTCTGCGATGCCGAAGGCAATATTGAGAATGTTGACGGCGGTCAATGGGGCATATCCAAGAATCCTCAGCGTCACTCCGTAGATTATATCTATGGTGAAGGTGATGAAATATACAGAATGGGCACGTTCAATAACCTTAACGGTAATCAGGTGGTGACTACTGCCGCTCACTCTTCAGCGGCTCAGGCATCGTCAATTATGGGTAAGGGTGGCAATGCTATGGTACTCCCCACAAAGAACGGCGCATGGAACCCCGAGAAAAATCCATGGATCGCACCACTATATCAGGCGTCTAACGATGGAAAAGATCCTCTCCCCTGGAGTGCGGATAATGAAGAAGGCGACATGTACTTCAGTATCCTCCTGCGTGTAACTCTCAAACCTACAGCTAACGAGGTAAATACACCCCAGATCTATCCTTACGGCAATAACACTACAATGAACGTTGTTTATATTGAAAAGGAAAAAAACAGCAACAAGATCTGCGGTACTGTTCCTACCAAGACTTCAGCAATAGGTGCAAACAACGAGATCGTAGAGTTCGGTTGGGCTTCTATGCCCATCGGTGTCAACTGGGAACGTGGCAAGAAGTATGTCTATACTCTCGACTTCTCCAATGGTGTAGGTATTCAGGATCCTGAAGATCCGAGACCCGGCACACCGATCATCGGTGGCGGTATCAAGTTCACTGTATCAGTTGTTGGCTGGGATGAAGAATCAAACGACGTCAAGGTTCCTCAAGAATAATTAAAACTATCTTCGGGGGGCCACATCAGCCCCCCGGTCAACTGCATTAAAAGTATATGAATATAATAAGAGTGACATTTTTTGCTCTTGGAGCGTTAGTTTTTGTCTCCTCCTGTTCAGAGGAGGAGACAAATCCTGACGTTTACGAATGGGAGGACGGACAGATCTATTTCAAGACTTCTCTGTCTGACATTACCTCGTCAAGAGCTAACGATATGACGCTTGAGCGCCTTGAATCTTTTCAGGTGACATGCTTTAATACAGGTGATATAAAGAAAGATGCATTAGGCTTTGTCTCTCCATATTTCGAAGACGCCACTTTTATCAGAAGCGTCAGTTCTTCGTCCGGGCCGGTCTATATATCGTCGCCGGCAGAAGAGACGCGCAACTGGCCTCAAAACGACGGACAACTAAAGTTCTTCGCATTCTCTCCTTCCCGAACTGTAATGGCAACCGACAACAAGGCTGTCGCAAATCAGACCGGCGCATCATTCTTCAATCTAATCAACACCACAACTGACATCTCTACTCTGGACGGAATCGGGTACAGTCTGAGCCAAATACGTGTAAATCCCGATATTTCAAAACAATTTGATTTCGTTACGGCCGACGCATCGGGTCAGAGATATAAAGATTTCATCAACAGTATCGATCTTGCCTTCAGTCATCAGATGGCGCAAGTAGAACTTCACGCCTGGGGTGCGTCAGAAAAATACGATTTCGAGATCGCAGGTGTCCGCATAGGTAATCCTGTGGTTGAAGGCACCTTTGTTTTCTCTGACGCTTCGGCTGCCGATAACCGATGGCTCACAGAAGAAAATCCGGTCAAGGACGCAGTTGAATATCTTTATGGTAATTCTCAACTCTCGCCTGATAATAGTTCAACGGGCGATAAGATCTACAATATTAATCATGCCGAGCACAACACGTCAGGCAATGCCGCCTCCATTATGGGGCTCGGTGGCTGTGCGTTGGTGATCCCGACTGTCAGCAGTAAATGGGCCGGGCTTGACGACCCAAATATCTCATTCATTCCATACTCCACAGACAAAATGTACTTCAGTGTACTGATGAGAGTTTCTGATTCTGCTTCGGGAGAGCAACTATATCCATACAACGGTAATGTTTATGGCATGACTGTCGTACACTATGCCGTAGATAAGTCCGGCAATATATTAACCCGTCTGTATCCGGGCGATAATAAGGGCGAATTTTACAGCGATATGGCCCTAACGATCCCCTATATTGCGGGCGAGGGCATTGAGATTAAAGAATTTGGCTGGGCCGCAGTACCGGTTGACGCGGACTGGAAGGCCGGAAAACGATATATCTACACCTTGAATTATACGGAGGGCATCGGTGTGCATGATCCTTCTGATCCCAAACCCGGAAAGCCGATCATCGGAAAAGCCTCGATCTCATGGGGGGTGAACGTTACTGATTGGGAAAATGGTTCAAATACCGATATATCCGTTCCTAAAAAAATAGAAAACAACTGAGCATATATGAACACTAAGATAAAATCTCTACTCTGCCTAATCAGCGTCTCACTGATTATGGCCGGCTGTTCAGAAGAGGATGTCGTCCATATAGGTGATCGCGATAGTTATCCCATAATATTCCGCACATCGCTCCCCACCCTCACGAGCCGAGCTCAGATTGTCACAAATGATAATCTCCCTCACTTCTATGTCTCCGCATTTAACCTTGCCGATCCCGACCTTGTGAGTCCTGCGGGTCAGTTGAAAGAGTATATCAGCAACGAACGGATCATCAATAACGCCGGTCAGGAATTGCTGACCTCAGAAAAATGTCTGTGGCCTACCCCTGGTAAAGATGACAATATGGCATTCTTCGCATTCTACCCCGAGCTGAACGACGGTGCAAAATTAATCAATACAACAACTCTCAACGGCAATAATCTAAAGATTGATTATAAACTGACTGATTTCCGCGTGGCTGCCGACATAGCTGACCAACAGGACTTCATCACTGCGTATGCCCCGGGAGCTATGGAAAAAAATCTGCACACAGGCATCACTCTCAACTTCGAGCATAAACTTAGTCGCATCGAACTGCAAGCCTGGGGGGCGAACAAAAGCTGCAACATAGAGATTGCCGGCCTACGTATCGGAGGCATCGGTGTCGAAGGTACATTTGATTTCCAACCTATCGATGGCGGCGGCCAATGGGTCGGCGATTTTGGCAAAGGCAAAGTGGAATACATTTATCGCCGAGGCGACCAAATTGTTTCGCTCGACAAAACCGAAGGTTCCGCCTGCACTGCCGAGACTGCTGTCTCGATCATGGGGAGCAAGATTGGCGATTACGACAATTGCGCGATGCTTCTTCCCGCGAAATATGCCGGATGGGACTTTTCCGCTGACGGCCAGAATAAAAAAAATCAAATGTATATCAGTGTGCTCCTTAGAGTGGTTGACAACACTCCCACAGATGGTAAAGGGCAGCTGCAATATCCCATCGATGGCTCTGATGCGTCAAATCTTCCGAAAGTATATCTGGCTGTCGACAGGGCGACCGGAAAAACCGTCAGCACACGTCTTTACAAAAATGATAAAGGCTTCTTTACCGACCAAGCCTTCACATCACCCTACTCTTTGACTGCCGATGAAGATGTGAAAGAGTTCGGATGGGCCGCACTACCAGTGACAGGCGAATGGAAGTCGGGACATATCTATACCTATACTCTCGATTATACCTCAGGCGTGGGCCTTCATGATCCCGAAAGTCCTGACGCCGGCAAGCCTATCATAAGTGACAAGATCGGAGTTTCGGTCAGCGTAAAAGACTGGCAGACGAAACCCTCTTCCGGCGTTGTCGTTCCCGGTTCATAATCTATCCTATTAAATTCATGAATAAGAAAGACCTTTCATATATCACAATACTATTTCTGTCCGCTGCCTCGATGTCTTCCTGCACTCAGGATGATATGCCCGGCAGTCGGTTGACTGACGATAGCCTCATCTCCTTTCAGGTTTCGTTGCCGGGTGTAAACAGTCGATCGACAGATAAGGATATACTTGGGGCTCTCGCCTCGGGATTCGACGTTACGGCTTTCTGTCCTGAAGATGAGTCACTCATCAATGCTGACGGAACTCTTCACGAATATTTCAGCGAGCAAAGAGTGTCACTGGACAGTGACGGCAAATTCCGCTCTGATTTATGTCGTTGGCCCGGCAACATCGGTGAGAAACAGGGGCACCTGAAGTTCTATGCCTTCTATCCCTCGCGCAGAGACCTGCGGCAGAGTGTCGATGAAGGAGAATCATCCACTCTTTTCGCGCTCTCCAATCATTCGTCGGCATCCAACTACGACTACCAACTTAAAAATTTCAAAATCGACAGAGACATTGCCCGACATGTTGATTTTGTCGTGGCTTCAGCCGACGGCACTGAGAGCGATAATCTCTTTTCAGGGGTTAATCTCCACTTCCAGCATCAGATGACTCGGGTCGCTCTATGCGCATGGGGAAATAACGCCTCCTACAACGTAGAAATCGCCGGTGTGAGAATCGGTCGCCCCTTTACAGAAGGCACATTCAGCTTCTCTGCCGTGCCTGTCGCTCCCGAAGAAGGCGACAACAGCGTCGGTGGTTGGCTTCTCGATGAATCACCCGAGAGAGACTGCGTCGAATACATATTCGGTGAATCCGGCGACATTGTCATCCCTATTGACGGACATAGTAACAACTCAGAGAATGCCGCTTCATCCATAATGGGTAACGGCGGCTGGTCTATGGTGATCCCATACAAACACGAAGCATGGGATCATCATGGTGACGCACCCAATAGCCGGCAGGGGATGTATTTCAGCGTTCTGCTGCGCGTCACCGATAAATCCGGCATCAGACTGTATCCCTATCCGGGCTATTCTTCTCTTGATGATTCGGATCAGCAAAAGATGACGGTGATATATTTAGCAGTTGAAAAATCAACCGGCCGTGTCATGAAACGACTTTACAGAAGCGGCAACAGCTATTTCAGCGACTCTGATTTTTCAGTTGCCTCTGCGTATAGTCTGCCTGCGACACAGGAGATCCGTGAGTATGGTTGGGCGGCCCTACCTATCGAAACTGATTGGGCGGCCGGATATGAATACACTTACATACTCGATTATTCCAACGGAGTCGGTCTCCACGATCCTGACGATCCGGATCCCGGATCACCTATTTTGAATGAAGTAGCAGTTAACACAACAGTAAAACCGTGGGACGCTCCCGTCGGTGAGCATAAGGTTATAGACCTGACAGTTAAAGACAATCCCACCATAAATATCGGTAAATAATTGTACTGCAATGATCGCTAATCTAAAATATTTGGCATTCTGCGCTTACGCGCTTGTCCCTCTGATGATCTCATGCTCGTCAGAAGATTTTGAGCCACAGTGTGCCGGAGCTGACGAGTTGGTGTTTGTCACGGCCGAACACTCTCGCGCGGTTGAGTCAACGACCGGCAATCTCATCCAAAAGCCTTTCGCGCTCTATGGTGACGTATGCCTCGCGACCGGCGATGGTGAGCTCACAGAGCTTATGAATGGCCGCCAAGCCACATACTCCTCCAATAAGTGGAATTATGGCACGGCTCTTTACTGGTTTCCGAATCACATCCACTCCTTTGTGGCTCTTCACCCGATTGAGGCTGTGAATAACATCCGGTCAGTTACAGATGTAAAATACAGTGAAGGGCTACTGACCTTCAATTATACCCATCCACAAAATTATAGAAATGCTTCCGATCTTCTGGTTGCCACTCACCGTCGCCAGTATAATCAGGAAATGGGTAAGAGTGAAGCTCCGGTATCATTTACGTTTGAACATATCCTTTCCGTGCTTGATATCCGCATCATGTATTACGAAGAGTTAGCTTATACTAACCAGAATAACCGCATCGAGATTACTGAAATCGCCCTTGACGGCGTCAACGTTTCAGGCTCATACAATGTGCGTCCCGATGATCTCACCTCTTCCAATGCCCGTAGTGGAACAGATGCTCACAAGGTGAGTGGCTGGAGTAAGCTTACGTCAGGAAGTATAAGCTTCAAGGGTGTAGCTACCGGACACAATAATCAATATGGTAAGAGTCCGACATTCAACCGCGTATTTCAAAATAATGATGCCCTCATTGTCTTACCTAAGGATGAAGGCGATGTGAATCTCACCATGACGTTCAGACTATTCGTTAACGGCACCTATGCCGCTGACCACACTCTCTCCACCACGCTTGAAAACGCAAAATGGGAAGCCGGACAGAAGATTATTTACGATCTTCAAGTAAGTGTCGGAGAAATATTACAGGGTGGCTGTACGTTTGAAAACTGGAACCTTATCGACGAGCTTACAGAAACTATTACCGACTCATCAAGCGACCATGATGCCGGAAAAGGCGACCTTAACGATAATGGTTGGTCTAATATTGAGCATGGCTGGCAATAACAAAAAAAGATCATTATGTTTACTAAAGATAAACTCCTTATCATACACTTTCGCCAAACGTTTATTCCGTTGATGATCGCATTTATGGCGATCTCATGTAACGACGAATTTATGTCATCTCCAGCAGATCCGGACGAAGGCGTCGAACTCACCGTCTCGCTCAATCTTCAATCAGAGGGCTTCAGTGGAGACGACTCCCGCGCCTCGCGTGCAATCGTCGATGGATTCGTCGATGAAAACACGATCAAAGATTACTGGCTGATTGAATACGACCAAAACGGCAACCGAATTGGATTCCCTCGCTATTACGAATATAACGAGGAACACAAAAACATCCGTATTATCGTCCCGACAGATCCCACTCACATATTCCGAGGAGTTATTCTTGTCAATACCCATAACAAGGATCTGTTCGATCAGGAAAACGATATGTCAATGTCGGAAGATCGTCTGAAAACCATGTATAACGAAATTCGTCAGGCAAAAGAGGTCTACACTACTCTGGTTGGTAACGATGGCAAAGACGCTCACTATCTTCCTATGAGTTGTGTGTTTGATATACCTGCACCTAAAAACGGAGAGATTCCGGAATTTAATTGTACTCTCAGACGTAACGTTGCTAAAATAATTATGCGCCTTAAGACTAAGGATGTAAAGATCAACGATGTACTTTGGTGTAATGTTCCGGAAAAAAGTTACACAGCCGAACGGCTTCACAGTTTTCGCATACTGGACGCAACCTCATTTGAAGAAACTTATCGCAACGCAATGGAGCCTGATGTCAAGGTTCTTGACTGGGATAAGGAGGATATAACCGAAGATCAGAATAATCTCGCTGCCGGCACCAAATATCTTGAGCTTGTCTATTATCTTCCTCGCAGTTGCTGGGGTAAGGCAGGCAATGCTACCCTGCCCAAAGATAAGAACCGCGCCGCGCCGGATAAAGCCACTTATTATGAGATTCACGCTACGAATACAAAGATTAACGGATCTCTCCGCTACCGTATCTATCCCGGCACAGATGTCCTCAGCGATTTCAATATTATTGCCAACTGCTGTTATACCGTGCCCGTTGTTTTAGACGCCTCAGCAATTATTAATGACAGCCGCGTTGAGGATATGAACAGAATACGTCTCGCAGAATCTAATTCCTATATCATCAACCCCGGGAATCCCATCACCTATGAGATACCGATATCACGCATAAATCAATTCTGGTCAAACGATAAAGTGGACACAGACGCAGCCGCCAATGTTCTTAAAGACACTGACGAATGGATTGCAGAAGTAATCTGGCAGGACCAGGCAACTCAAATGATACAATTCTCCTCGGCTGAATCTGACACCGGAATGAGCACTTACACGGGTGTGGGATCAACATCGTTCTATATCCGACCTGTCAACAACGTTGCCGGCAATGTTGTTATCGGTGTGAGAAGAAAGCCCGCAGCAGGCACGGCCGATCCTTCGCCCAAGAATCGTCTGTATCTGTGGAGCTGGCATCTTTGGCTCACCACCTATAGTCCTGATGAGCAGAGTCTTGCATGGGAAGAAGGCAAATACGAATATCCTGTCACCGGCGGTAAAGTGCACCGTTACGAGTCAAGTTATTGGCAGACAACATTCCATAATAAATACATGATGGACCGCAACCTGGGAGCATCGACCTCCGAACCGGGAACAGATAACGCTGATCTGATTAATACCTTCGGCCTATATTATCAGTATGGTCGTCATGCGCCACTGCCATACCCCTTGCTTAAAAACGTATATGACGTGACGGGTAAAGCTATAAGTGATTTTACTTTGATTAATAATATCAATATGGTACGTAAGCAGTATGCAACTTCGCATGCCGAAGCTGTAAAAAAACCGCATACTTACTTCTATTGTCTAAGTAATAAGGTGCCACCTCTCAACTACACTATACGACGTTGGATCTCCGATGCATATACCAACCCCTACGAAAGAAATGTGTGGGACAACCCGGACTGGTACTCCGGGACGAAGAGTCTTTTCGACCCATGTCCTCCCGGATGGGAAGTACCTGACTATGGTGTTTATGAGGGATTCGCATCCTACGATGTAAGTTACCTAAATAAAACGAATCATGTCAAAAGTTATTTCAAGACAAATTCTGTAGAAAATAACAACACCAGTTCAAAAAATATCGCCGGAAACGATGCTTCTGTAAAGGGATATCACTTATATCTTAACCCTGACGATCAGAGCAAAGGAGTGGCATGGTTTCCACTTGCAGGATGTAAAAGCTCCACAGCGGGCACCTTCTACGTAGGGCCCGGAGAAGACTATAACAGTGGTCCGGAAGGAATGTATTGGATGAGCGTTCCCATCAATTCTGACTACTGCAACCGCATGGATATGACTCGAGCCGGCATACAGCTCACCCCAAGTTTTGACCGTGGCAGCCGTAGTGCAGCCTGTGCAGTGCGTTGCATACGCCAGTAGACAACATAATGTTTTATGTTCAAAAAGACTGATTATGAATATTTATAAACGATTAAAAATACTACTCCTGCCACTGTCATTATTCACTTCATCATGCAGCGACAACATCTTAGATGAAGGAGATATTTTGATTGAAAATCCCGACTTAGGCACAGAGTGCACCATATCGCTGCAGCTTTCTGTCAGTGAAGGTTTTGAGGGCGATCATCCCGTCAGTCGTGCATTTAACAAAACGGACGTTGATGAAAATACAATCAAGGACTTCTGGTTCATACAATATAGCGAGCAGGGGCGTCGTATTGGCTGGCCCAATTATTATGTACTTGAAAACCAGGATCAGCTAAATGATCTACAAGTGATTGTACCTAATCGTCAGGGCGTGTCTTACAGCGGTCTGATTATCGCCAACACCCATGACCCTTATCTGTTTGACAGAAATGATGGAACTAAACTTGATGCTTGTAATTATATTGACTCCCTAAAAACAGCCTTCTACAAAGAGATTGATGGCCCAAATAGCTGTATAACAACCGGGCCTGATGGCAAACATTACCTGCCTATGAGCGGATCGTTTGAGATTCACAAGAATGTAGGTGAGACGAACAATATGATTAGCTGTCGCCTCCGACGCAACGTAGTTAAGATGATTTTGCAAATAGAAGTTCCATCGGCTGAAGTCAAGCTGGTCAACGGTCTCTGGCGCAATGTGCCCGACAGAGTGTGTTTTCTCGAACATTTTTACCACCCGGATTACTACACTACAAAAGATAATGGGACGGCTTACAAGTCGGTCTACTCTTCCTACGAGAGTTTTTACAAGAAAGCCTGGGGTGATAAAGCTGCTATCCCCGAGATTACAGTTAAGAACTGGTCTGAAGACAAACTGGATCAAATAGGAGCCGATAGAACCGAACTCATATACTACCTTCCGCGAAATGTGAGCGGTATCCACGGAGATGCCGATGACGAGCGCGACAAAAACCTCGCTGCCACAAATCTTAAAGCCACATTTTTTGAGATAAATGCCAATGCCGGAAACTATCAGCTCCGTTATCGCCTGTATCCCGGCAAAGATGTCTACTCTGACTTCAATCTACTTCCCAATTACTGCTATACGATGCCGATTATAATCAGAGCTCCGGGTAATCCGGGCACTGATTCACGAGTGACAAACATGAATAAACTGAGACTCGACGAATCAAACTCCTACATTATCAATCCGAAGTCCAACTACACATTCGCAGTACCCATTTCACGAATCAACTACTTCTGGCAAAACGAGGAGGGCGCGTCGTCATCTCAGATTATCAATGAGTCAGACGAATGGATTGCCGAGGTTATCTGGCAAGATCAACCGAGACAACTA
>JAAVFS010000101.1 GCA_014800605.1 Bacteroidales bacterium
CCATGGCCTGCCCAACCTGGCACTAAAATGGAACCAATGTGGCACTGATATGGAATTATCCCGTACCGACGCGACCTCAGTCTGATCCCACGGTGACGTTAATATCACCTACATAATCACACACCTCACGCGGGGGCGCCAGTCCCGCGGGTCTCGGCATGCATTCGTCGCGGTAAAGAAACTCCCTTGGAGCATCCCTTTTCAAGGACGCCCATTATGCCTCCAACGCGTTAACCCTCCACAGTCGCCAAGGCATATCTCACAGACGATAACAGCGACCATACCCAGCCCCTATATGCCTAAACACAGGATTTTTACTATGCCCCCCGATTTTTACGGGTCAATGTAAAAAAGCGGTTGTTAATTTTTGAGATTTAGGGATAGATGGGCGTATCGCTAACTGAATTAGGGAAGTCTAATCATCGCAAGCACTTGTTATATAGTAGATTCCCGAAGGACAACAGCGCTAAACTCCAATCTAAGCGCCTAAAAATATTTTTACTCTCGGGTAATTTTTTAACAATTCAACCGGGTTTTGCTACTGACCCCTTTTTACTATGCGTCCGGGCACCACGATATCGTATTGAAAATGAGTATAAAAGAAAAAACGGATACAACTCATAAGAGCTATATCCGTTTGCTTCAAAATTGTCGGGGTGACTAGACTCGAACTAGCGACCTCACGCCCCCCAGACGCGTACTCTAACCAACTGAGCTACACCCCGATTTCTGAAATGCGTTGCAAAGATACGCCTTATTTGATTCCCTTGCAAGTATTATCCCTATATTTTTTTTAAATTAACATTATTTTACATCGATACCCCTACCCCATCCCCCGGGCGCCTTTAATCGGCAATTAGCATATATGTGGTCTCACCATCCGAAGTGCCTATTAGAAAGGAGAGGGTTGGGGGCCCAAGAATCTACTGATTAGACCCATTATCTGCGACCTTGTAGCATCCTGAGGATGCCGATTATTTTTCTACCGATGATTCACCCACATGAGGAGGGATGGCGGGAGGGAGGATTTGGAACATTTTTTGTAATTTTGCGGAAACGAACTGATGTTATGATCATACAGTGTTCCGTCATATTCACATTCATGGCGCTGGGAGAGCTGATCGTCTGGCTGACAGGCGCTCCAGTTCCGTCGAGCATCATCGGGATGCTCCTGCTGACCTTCTCGCTCAAGGCCGGTTGGATCAAGGAGGGGTGGGTGGACCGCATCGCCGACTTCCTGCTTAAGAATCTGGGGTTCTTCTTCGTCCCGGCCGGGGTCGGCCTGATGAACTGCCTCGGCATCCTGCGAGATCAGTGGCTCCCGATCGTCATGGCTACGGTCATCTCCACATTTCTGATTATAGCGACGACGGGTAAGATGCATGAGCTCGTGCGCCACTATCTCTCAAAACGACATCCCAAACAGTAGCTCGCAAATGGAATTCCTCGAAAACAGATTCTTTCTGATAGCTCTGACATTCGTCTGCTATCTCGGCGCCCAATGGCTTCAGCGCCGCATCGGAGGGATATCACTGATGAGCCCAATTCTACTGTCGATCTGCGCGCTGATCGGCTTCCTGACGGCTGCCGACATCGACTATGCGACCTATCGCGAGGGGGGCGAATTCATCGAGTTCTGGCTCAAACCGGCGGTCGTGGCACTCGGTGTGCCGCTCTATCGTCAGCTCGAGAAAATCCGCCGCCAGATGCTCCCCATCCTCCTGGCCGAGCTGGCCGGATGTGTGGTCGGCCTTATCTCGGTAGTAGTGCTGGCGGAGCTGTTCGGCGCCTCTCGTGAAGTAGCTATCTCGCTAGCTCCCAAGGCAGTGACCACCCCTATTGCCATCGAGATATCGGAGTCGACCGGCGGCATCGTGCCGCTGACGGCAGCCGTCGTGGTCTGCACGGGTATCTTCGGCAGCATTGCCGGCTTCAAGCTCGTCAGCCTGTCGAGAGTGAAAAGTCCGATTGCCGGGAGTCTGTCGATCGGCACCGCCTCCCATGCTGTCGGTACGGCCGCAGCCCTGGAGCGGGGTGGCGAACGCTACGGTGCATTCTCGTCGCTCGGTCTGACCCTCAACGGCCTGCTGACCGCCCTGCTTGCCCCCTACATCCTCTCCCTGATCGGCTATACGGTATAGATTTCAAGCGATAAGGGGGTCAGACTGAAAGATGATTTCATGTAAATGGAGAAAAATTTGTATCTTTGAGTTTCTAATTATAGCATGACAAAATGAAAGGACTCAGATACATCCCCCTGTTGATGGCTGCCATCTGCGGATGCGGCTCTCCGTCAGGGTCAAGGGCGGAGGCGACATCACCGGCGGCTCAGGCTCCGGAGCAAGCTGCTGCCGTAACGGCCGCGAGGCCTGCGTCGGCATTTGACGCTGACAGCGCGATGACGTTTCTGCGCCGCCAGGTTGCGGCCGGGCCACGTGTCCCAGGGAGCGCCGCCCACAAGGCTACCGGCGACTATCTATCGGCTGAGCTCCGACGCCTCGGCGCTGACACTGTCATCGAGCAGCATGTCGAGGTGACGGCATGGAATGGCGACCGACTGCCGCTGCGCAACATCCTCGGACGCTTCGCTCCGGAATCAAGAGGGAAGCGTATCCTGCTCGTAGCCCACTGGGACTCACGGCCCTGGGCCGACGAGGAACCCTCAGAGAAGCTACGCCAGAAGCCTATCGAGGGGGCCAATGACGGCGCAAGCGGCGTGGCCGTGCTGCTGGAGATCGCGCGCCAGCTCGGTCTGGAGCGCGCCTCGGAGCCTGTCGACATCCTACTGATCGATGGTGAGGACTATGGCGCTCCCGAAGGTAAGGGGGGCGACGAGACGACATGGTGTCTTGGCACTCAGGCATGGATTCTCAGCGGTATGCCCTACGACTTTGCCACTCAGCCCCGTTATGCTATACTGCTCGACATGGTCGGCGGACGTGATGCCCGCTTCCATCGCGAGGTAATCAGCGACTATATGGCTCCCGAGGTGGTCGATATGGCGTGGAACCGCGCTAAGAGGCTCGGCCTGGGCGACCGCTTCGTCAATGAGCGTGGCGGCACGGTGGTCGACGACCATCTCTTCCTCAACCGCGCCGGGATCCCGGCTATCGACATCATCGAAAGCGCCAATCCCTCGACCGCCTCCTTCAACCCTACCTGGCACACTCACGACGACACTGCCGACAATATCGACCCGGATACCATCAAGGCGGTCGGCACCCTGATACAATCCATTGTTTACGACCGATAATTAAACTCCTATCTATATGACTATCAACGAACGACAAGATGAGATCATAGCGGAATTCAGCGACATCGACGACTGGATGGACCGCTATGCCTATATAATCGACCTGGGCAATCAGCTCCCCCCTATCGACCCGGCCTACAAGACTCCCCAGCATCTGATAGAGGGGTGCCAGAGCCGCGTCTGGCTCGACGCCGCCCTCAAGGATGGACACGTGGAATACACCGCCGACAGCGACGCTATCATCGTCAAGGGTATCATCTCGCTGCTTATCAAGGTGCTCAACGGCCACACGCCCGACGAGATCATCAATGCCGACCTCTACTTCATCGACCGCATCGGCCTGGCCGAGCATCTGTCGCCCACCCGCTCCAATGGCCTCGCCGCCATGCTCAAGCAGATGAAGATCTACGCTCTGGCCTTCAAGGCACTGGAGGATGAGAAGAAATAGGATGCCAATCATACCATTATAAATAAATCAATCAATTAATATATCACGCTTATGTTTAAAAACCAACCGCGCGGGCTGTATGTGCTGTCGCTGGCCAATACCGGCGAGCGCTTCGGCTACTACACTATGCTCGCAATCTTCCTGTTCTACCTGCAGGCGAAGTTCGGTCTGGACTCGGCTTGGACGGGTCAGATCTACTCTATCTTCCTGGCGTTAGTCTACTTCATGCCACTCGTAGGCGGATGGCTGGCTGACAAGTGGAGCTTCTCGAAATGTGTCGTTACGGGTATCTGCGTAATGTTCCTGGGCTACGCACTGCTGTCAGTCCCCACCCCCGTCAGAGAACACTCCTCGCTCTACATCATGTTTGCCTCCCTGCTGCTGATAGCCGCGGGCACGGGCCTGTTTAAGGGCAACCTGCAGGTGATGGTCGGCGACCTCTACAACAATCCTAAATACAGCATGCGCCGCGACGCGGCCTTCTCGATCTTCTATATGGCCATCAACCTCGGCTCGATGTTTGCCCCCACGGCTGCTATCGCGCTTAAGAACATGGCCCTGGAACATGACGGCTTCCGCATCGAGAATATGGAGGGAATCCAGTTTAAGGAGTCGATGATCCCGACTGTCTGCAACTGGTGTCTCGACACTGACAATTTCACCAAGATGCCCGATGAGAAGTCATCGCAATATGAGGCAATGCTCAAATTCGCTGTCAGCGCCCGCATGGAGGCCGACAAAGCTGACGACAGCAAGGAGGCCAAAGCTGCTGCCGAGGCCGCGCTGAAGCAGGGCGACGCTCTGACCACATTCTTCAGCACCAATCTCACCGAATTCGAGAAGCGCTGCGACTATAAGGCTACCGACACGATGACCTTTGCCAAGGAATATATCGGCTCATTCTCAAAGGGATGCGGCTACGCCTTCGCTCTCGCATGCGGATCGCTCGTGCTCAGCTTCCTGATCTACGTCTTCGGCCGCAAGACCTATCGCCAGGAGGGTGAATCGGCAGCTGCTGCGTCTGATGACAAGAAGGCAGTCAAGACCACTGCTCCCGAGCTCACCCCGGCCCAGACCCGCCAGCGCATCGTCGCTCTGCTGCTTGTCTTCGCCGTGGTGATCTTCTTCTGGATGGTATTCCATCAGAACGGCCAGACCCTGACCGAGTTTGCCAAGAGCTGCACATCAAGCGTGGCTACCGGCTTCACCCGCATCGGCTTCAACCTCTGGGCCCTCGTCACCATAGTCGTAGCAGTCTATGCTGGCTTCGGCTTCTTCCAGAGCAAGGGCGGCAAGTCAAAGGCTATCAGCGGCTTAGTACTTCTTGCTTCAATCGTCGGCATAGTCCTGTTCTACATCAACACTCCTGCCGCTGTCGAAAACATCGACCCGGCACAGTATCAGCAGTTTAACCCCTTCTATGTCGTAGCGCTGACCCCCTTCTCGATGGCGCTCTTCGGCTGGCTCGCATCCCGCAAGAAGGAGCCCTCGGCTCCCCGCAAGATCGGCTACGGAATGATAGTAGCCGGCGCAGCCTATCTCGTAATGGTCTTCGCATCGCTGAGCCTCGTGGGCACCAACGGCAGCGTATCCCCCAACTGGCTGATATCTACCTATCTGCTCCTCACATTCGCCGAACTGCTCCTCTCTCCGATGGGCATCTCGTTCGTGTCAAAGGTGGCTCCTCCCAAATATAAGGGCTCGATGATGGGCGGATGGTTTGCAGCCACAGCTATCGGCAACTACCTCGTGTCGATCCCGATGATGATGTGGGGCAAGGTGTCAGTACCCGTCATCTGGGGCATCCTTATCGTCATCTGTCTGCTCTCAGCCGGCTTCATCTTCTCTATCATGAAGAAACTCGAGGCTGCTACGGGAGATGCTCCCGAGGCACCCGCCGCTGAAGCAATCGAAACCGTAGAGGACGACGCTATCTGATCTCAAATACTGTCAACTATCTTTATAATCCCGTCGGCTCTCCGGCGGGATTTTTTCATCTTAGAACTCCAGGTCGGGATGGTCGACGGCGAGCTCAATGTAAGGTTTCATGTAGTCGTAGATGGCCGCCATGGAGTCGCTGATGGTGCACCAGGTGTCGTAGATCTCGGGGCAATAGCCATTCACTCC
>JAAVFS010000102.1 GCA_014800605.1 Bacteroidales bacterium
CAGATAAGCAATAGCGTAGACTATATCGTCGTCCTCGGCACTACGGCCGAGACACCCACACTGTCAAAAGCCGAACGCTCCGAGATCCAGAAATTTATAATCGACCGCGTCAACGGCCGCATCCCCCTCGTCATAGGCATCGGCGGCAACTGCACATCCGACGTCGTCGAGCAGCTCGTCACCTCCGACCTCTCAGCCTATAGCGCCGTACTCTCCGTAGTCCCCTACTACAACAAGCCATCCCAAGAGGGCATCTATCAGCACTATCACGCCATAGCCCAGGCCAGCCCCCTGCCGATAATCCTCTACAACGTCCCCGGACGCACCGGCGTCAACATGTCAGCCGAGACCACACTCCGCCTGGCCGCCGACCATCCCGACAAGATCATAGGCATCAAAGAAGCCTCCGGCGACATCAACCAGATGGACGAGATCATCAAGCGCAAACCCCGCGAATTCATGGTAATCTCAGGCGACGACGGCATCACATTCCCGCTGATCACACTTGGCGCCGTCGGCGTCATCTCCGTAGTCGGCAACGCCTTCCCAAAAGAATTCTCACGCATGGTCCGCCTCGCCCTCGCCGGCGACTTCGAGAAAGCGCTCCACATCCACCACCGCTTCACAGAGCTTTTCAGCCTCCTCTTCGTCGACGGCAACCCCGCCGGCGTCAAGTGCCTGCTCCACGCCATGGGTCTGATCGAAAACGAGTTGCGACTTCCCCTCGTCCCCACCCGTATCACCACCTACCAGCGCATCCGCCAGCTCCTCCACGACCTCAACTACTGACACCCCTCGCCGGTAACTATTAATACCCAATCATTAAACCTACACATGAAAAAACATCTCCTCACACTCGCCTCATCCCTCCTCGCCCTCTCAGCCTCCGCCTGGGACACCCCCACCATGGGGTGGAGCTCATGGAATGCCTACGGGCACCGTATCAACCAGGACATCATAAAATCCCAGGCCGACGCTATGGTCAATAGCGGACTCAAGAAGGCCGGATACACTTATCTTAATATCGACGACGGAGCCTTCAAGGGACGCGACCCGGAGGGCAACCTCGTCATCCACCCCACACGCTTCCCCGATGGCATGAAGCCCGTAGTCGACTACATCCACTCCCTGGGGCTCAAAGCCGGAACATACTCCGACGCCGGCTACAACACCTGCGCATCATTCCATGGCGGCGATGTCGACGGACTCGGTACCGGGCTGTGCGACCACGACACCCAGGACATCAATTTCCTCTTCAAAGATCTCGGATTTGACTTCATCAAAGTAGACTTCTGCGGAGGCGACCCAATACACAATGCCGACAAGCTCGACCTTGACGAGCAGGAACGATACACAGCTATCGGCGAAGCCATCAAAGCCACAGGCCGCGAAGGTCTCCGCTACAACATCTGCCGATGGGCCTATCCCGGCACTTGGGTCAACGACATAGCCACCTCATGGCGCACCACCGAGGACATCTACCTCGGCTGGGAATCCGTCCGCGGCATCATCGCCCAGAATCTCTACCTCTCGGCCTACGCACGCCACGGAGGCTTCAACGACATGGACATGCTTGAAGTAGGCCGCGGACTGACACGCGAGGAAGACAAGACCCACTTCGGCATGTGGTGCATCATGTCATCGCCGCTCCTGATCGGCTGCGACATGACGACAATAGACGAAGCCACCCTCGCCCTCCTGACCAATCCCGAGCTCATCGCTCTCAACCAGGACCCCCTGGCACTCCAGGCCTACGTAGTCAGCCGCGACAAAGGGGTCTATACCCTCGTCAAGGATGTCGAAACCCTCCATGGACTGACACGCGCCGTGGCCTTCTACAATCCCGGCGACAGCGAACAGACCGTGACCCTCGACTTCTACGACATCAACCTCGGAGGAAAGGTCAAAGTGCGCGACCTCTTCGAGCGCGCCGACATCGGCACCCTCGAAGGCACTATGACAGTCACCCTGCCGGCACACTCCACACGCATCTACCGCCTCGAAGCCACCGAGCGGTTCGAGCGCTTCCTGTATGAAGCGGAGACAGCTTGGATCTCAGCCTACCAGGAGCTCGAAAACAACGAAGCCGTCCAGTCAGGCATCTACATCGAGGGCGACCTCCTCTCCGGCGGCGCCAAGGCCGGATGGCTGGGTCAGCGCGCCGACAACGACCTCATCTGGCGCGACGTCTACTCCACCGACGGCGGCGACTACGAGATGACGTTCGGAGTAATCTCCGGAGCCGACCGCTACTTCACGCTCGAGATCAACGGTGTAGAGGTAGGCCGGTTCAATGGCAACTCCGGCAGCTGGGAGACCCCCGCGACCGTCACAGCCGACGTCACCCTCCGCAAAGGAGACAATGAAGTGCGCCTCTACACCACCGGCGACTGGATGCCCGATATCGACTACATGCAGATAGTCCCCAAAGGCTCCACCGAAGTCTATGCCCACAAGCTCGCCACAACCATAGCGCGTGCCGGACGCATCGACACAGCCACTCTCCCCGACGCTCTCGCCGATATCCTCGCATCAGCCGTCAAGGATGCCGAAGCACCCCACACTACCGCCTCTGATTATCTCGCTGCGATCGACTCACTCGAAGAAGTGATCGCCCTGATGCAGAGCGTACAGATCCCCTATACAGACTATCTCTCAATGAAAGCCGCTGCCGAAAACAATGCCGCCGCCACCGCGCCATGCGCATCGCTGACCACACTGCGCGATGCGATTGCCTCATCTGAGGCTGCCGTAGCCAAAGCCACCACACCGGCCGCCATCAGCACTCAGACCGAAGCCCTCGAAAAAGCCCTCGACACATTCGTCCGCTCCGACGACGCCACCCTGATCCCCGGAGCCTTCTGGGATGTGACCACCCTGATAGTCAACCCGGCATTCAACACCGACACCCACGGATGGGACGGATCACCCGTCTGGGGCTCAAATGTAGCCGAATACTGGAACCGCACCTTCCACGCCTCACAGTCACTCTCCGGCCTGAAGCCCGGCTACTACACCGTCGAAGTCAACGCCCTCTACCGCGTGGGCGCCAACGATGGCGGCAATGCCTATAATAAAGGCAACGAGACAATCCCCGCCACATTCTACGCCGCCGACGCCTCGACTCCCGTCAAATCCCTCTACGCACACCCCGTAGCCGACAATCCCGACCTGACCGACAATCTCTCAGGCACACACATCAAGAACGGCTACGTCAACTCCATGTATGGAGCCTCCCGCGCCTTCGCGCTCGGCCTATATAAAAATAAGGTGGAAGCCCACGTGGGCGACGACGGCCGGATGACGATCGGAATCAAATGCTCCGGCTTGCGCTACGACTGCTGGTGCTGTTTCGACAATTTCCGACTATACTATCACGGCACATCATCGGCGGGCATCGACACCATCGAGGCAGACAATGCCGAGCCCGTCTACTACGACCTCCGCGGAGTCCGCATCGACAATCCCGCCAAGGGGCACATATACATCATGCGCCGGGGAGCTACATCCTCGAAGATCATCAACCGATAAATACTCACGCCATTGACACCACAAAACAGACTGACATCCGGATTTCTCGCCCGACTGAAAGACTATTTCAACATCGGCCCCTTCCTCATCCCGCAGGCCGACGCCGAAGCCGCCATACGCGAGGGAGTCTCCTTCCGTGGAGTCAATCTGCTGATACTGATTATCGCCATATTCATCGCCTCACTCGGACTGAACACCAACTCCACTGCCGTCATCATCGGCGCCATGCTCATCTCCCCGCTCATGGGCCCGATTATCGGCATCGGCCTGGCCGTCGGCATCCACGACTTTGACCTCATCAAGCGCTCATTCCGCAATCTGATGATGGCCACCCTCTTCAGCGTCGCTACATCTTGCTTATACTTCCTCGTCTCCCCCGTCAGCGAGGGGCACAGCGAGTTGCTGGCACGCACCTCCCCGACCATCTATGACGTCGCCATCGGATTCTTCGGGGGCGCTGCCGGCATCCTCGCCATCGGTAGCCGCATCAAGGGCAATGTGCTCCCCGGCGTAGCCATCGCCACCGCTCTCATGCCCCCGCTATGCACCGTCGGCTACGGACTCGCCACCATGCAGCCCCACTACTTCGTCGGAGCCATCTATCTCTTCTTCATCAACTCCGTTTTCATCGCCACCGCCACCACCCTCGGCGTCAAGCTGATGAACTACAAGATACACGACTTCTCCAACCCCCAGCGCGCCCTGCGCGTCCGTCGCATCGTCTATCTGATAGCATTCCTGACCATCCTCCCCGCCGTCTGGCTGACCTACGACATGCTCGTCACCAGCAAGTTCAACAACAACTGCGCCCGGTTTGTAGCCGCCGAGTGCCGATTCCCCTCCACACAGGTGCTCAACTACACAGCCGAGCGTTCGGGCGTAGCTCCCCAGCTGACTATCACCCTCGTAGGCGCTCCACTCCCCCAGGACTCCCTCCTTACTGCCCTTGACGCATGCCTCCCCGAATACCATCTCAACGGCACACGCCTATCCATCATCCAGGGCACAGTAACCGCCGGCTCCGACATCCGCGAGACCTCCGCTTCAATGCTCCGCGACATGTATGCCGTCACCCAGTCGACCATCTCCGCACAGCAGTCACGCATCGACTCCCTGCAGCAGATCATCAACTACACCCGCACCATCGACTCGATGGGTGTACGCCTCGCCCCCGAGCTGCGGGTCATCTTCCCCGACATTGACCGCATCGCAATCGCCCACACCCTCGTCACCGACGTCGCCACCGGCACAGCCGATACCGTCAACATAGCCCTCGCGGCCTATCACGCGCAGCCCGACTCTGACCAGCGACGCCAGCTCGTAGAGTACCTCCGCGCCCGCCTGCGCCTACCCGACCTGAGGCTTCTCCCCGTCGCTCCCTGAGCCGGCCATCCATCCCGTGATTCAAACATTACCGACATAACCCCATCCCCGCTATGGAAGAAAAACGACTGTTCCTGCTCGACGCCTACGCCCTCATATATCGCGCCTACTATGCACTCATCAACGCCCCCAGAGTGACATCAGCCGGCTTCAACACTTCCGCCATATTCGGATTCTGCAACACCCTCGACGAGATTCTCAAGAAGGAAAACCCCTCCCACATCGCCGTCTGCTTCGACCCTCCCCACGGACGCACGTTCCGCCACGAAGCCTTCCCCGAATACAAAGCCCAGCGCGACGCCCAGCCCGAGGACATCACCCTCTCCATACCTTATATAAAGCGACTCCTGGCCGCCTACAACATCCCCGCCATCGAGATGGAGCGCTACGAGGCCGACGACATCATCGGCACCCTCGCCACACGCGCCGAAAAGGAAGGATTCACCACCTACATGATGACACCCGACAAAGACTATGGCCAGCTCGTCACCGACCGCATCCTCATGTATCGCCCCTCTCTGCGCGGACAGGGTTTCGAGATCCGCGGACCGCGCGAAGTCTGCGAGCGCTACGGCATCTCCGAAACCCGCCAGGTCATCGACCTGCTCGCCCTCGAAGGAGATAAGAGCGACAACATCCCCGGCTGTCCCGGCGTTGGCGAAAAGACCGCCGTCAAGCTCATCGGCGAGTGGCACTCCGTCGAGAACATGCTCGACCATGTCGCCGAAATCAAGGGCGCCCTCCAGCGCAAGATAGCCGACAATGCCGAGCAGATCCGCTTCTCCAAATTCCTTGCCACTATCAAGACCGACGTCCCTGTCGACATCGATCTCGACTCGCTCCGACGCCGCCCCGAGGATGTCGACCAGCTCCGCGACATATACAAAGAGCTCGAATTCCGCACATTCCTCAGCCGCCTGTCGCCATCAGCCCCCGCCATACCGTCAGCCCCCGCCATGGGCTCACTGTTCGATATGCCCGACGACCCCGCCACGCCCTCAGTGCCCGTGGCCACCTACTCCACCGAATTTGTCTCCATCGACCCCGCCGACCATCTACGCATCGGCCGCCTCATAGAGAGCGCCGTCGGCCATCATGTCGGAATCTGCCTCAACGCATTCGGATCCGACGCCATGACAGCCACCCTCACAGGCATCGCCATCGCCCCTGAGGGAGGCGAGACAGCCTATATCCCCCTCCCCGCCACAGCCGAAGCAGTCAGCAGCCTGATGGCCCTCATTGAGCCACTCTTTACAGCACCTGACACCCTCATTATCAGCCACGAACTCAAGCGCGACATCCTCCTGCTGCGCCGCCACAAAATCGAGATCACAGCCCAGACAGCCGACACCGCCGTCGCCCACTACCTCCTCGAACCCGAAAAGCGACACCGCCTGAGCGATCTCGCCCTCACCCTCCTGGGCCACACCGTAAGCAATTACGCCGAAGAGTCGCGCACACGCCGCCTTGAAATCGAGACCGTCACCCCCGACATCGCCGCCGAGCAGGCTACCCTCCTGCCGGCCCTCCACACCCGTCTGCAGCAGCTGCTTACCGACCAGTCGCTCGCCGATCTCTACACTCAGATCGAGATGCCCGTGGTCAGAGTCCTGGCCGACATGGAGTGGACCGGCGTGCGCATCGACACCGCCGAACTCGCCCGCCTCTCAGCCGAATTCACCACCCGCATGGAAGCCATGGAAGCCGAAGTCTACCGCCTTGCCGGCACCACATTCAATATAAGCTCCCCGATGCAGGTCGGCGAAGTCCTCTTCGAGCGCCTGCAGATCGACCCCAAAGCCAAGCGCACCAAGCGCGGAGCCTACTCCACCACCGAAGAGATCCTCGAAAAATACCGCGCCGACCATCCCATCGTCGACCTCATACTCAAGATCCGAGCCCTCCGTAAACTCCTGACCACCTATGTCAATGCCCTCCCAGGGATGATCAACCCCTCGACAGGCAAGATACATACCACCTACAATCAGACCGTCACCGCCACAGGCCGACTCTCCTCCACCAACCCCAACCTCCAGAACATCCCCATCCGCACCGACGATGGCCGCGAGATACGCCGCGCATTCATCCCCGACCCCGGCTGCCTGATGCTCTCCGCCGACTACTCCCAGATCGAGCTCCGACTGATGGCTCACATGAGCGGCGACCCCGACATGATCAGCGCCTTCCGCTCCGGAGCAGACATCCACCGCACCACCGCCGCCAAGCTCTATCACAAGCCCCTGGAAGAAGTCACCGACACCGAGCGACGCAACGCCAAAACTGCCAACTTCGGCATCATCTACGGCATCAGCGCCTTCGGCCTCTCAGAGCGTCTCGGCATACCCCGCGCCGAGGCCAAGATGCTCATCGACGGCTACTTCGACTCCTACCCCCACATCCGCCGATACATCGACTCAGCCATCACCTCCGCTCGCGACAACGGCTATGTCACCACCCTGCGCGGACGCAAACGCATGCTCCCCGACATCAACTCCCGCAACGCCGTCGTACGCGGATACGCCGAGCGCAATGCCGTCAACGCCCCCCTTCAAGGCTCCGCTGCCGACATCATCAAGATAGCCATGATCGACATCCACCGCGAAATCATCCGCCGCGGACTCCGCTCACGGATGATACTTCAGGTCCACGACGAACTGATATTCAACGTCATCCCCCAAGAGCTCCCCACCCTTCAGAGCCTCGTCACCGAGCTGATGGAGTCAGCCTTCAACGGCGACATCCGACTCGAAGTCTCCTCCGGCGTAGCAACCAACTGGCTTGAAGCCCACTAAACACTAAAAACAGTTATGCTATGAAAAAGAAACTCGTCATCTCCACCGGCGCCGGCATGAGCGCCGAGAGCGGCATCTCCACATTCCGCGATGCCGGCGGACTCTGGGAAAACTATCCCGTCATGGACGTAGCCAGCGCCTCCGGATTCCGTCGCAACCCCGCCCTCGTACACGAATTCTACAACGCCCGCCGCCACCAGCTTATGACCGTCGGGCCCAACGACGGCCACCGCACACTCGTCGAGCTCGAAAAAGACTTCGACGTCTACATCATCACCCAGAACGTCGACAACCTCCACGAACGCGCCGGCTCCACCCACATCCTCCATCTCCACGGCGAGCTGACCAAAGTGCGCGCCGTCGACGACGAAACCCTCATCTGGGAGCTTCCCCCCGACCACCTCGACACCGACCCCTCGACCACCATCGACGGCCACCACGTACGCCCCCACATCGTCTTCTTCGAAGAAGCCGTCCCCAACATCGAGCCCGCCATCGAGCTCGTAGCCCAAGCCGACATCTTCGTCGTAATCGGCACATCCCTCGCCGTCTATCCCGCCGCCGGGCTCCTCAACTTCGTAAAGCCCGGTACACCAATCTATTACATCGACCCCAACCCCGCTCCCGTCCCCGCCGGAGTGACCCTCATCAAAGCCGGCGCATCACAAGGCCTCAAAGACCTTCAGCACATCCTCACCCACCGTTAATCCCCCCGATTCGGTCCCCCATATACAGGCCCTGCCTCCCCATGCACATAGCCGGGAAGCAGGGCCTCAATTTACATTTGCAAACGCCCCGACTCCCCCAAAAGCAAGCCGTCAAGCCACTACCGCAACCTTCTCGCCCCGCGACAACGATTTTTTTAAATTTACAATATCAAATTATCAGAATTTATTGCTAACTTTACACCCTAATAACAGCCTTTCATCAACAATCTGGCAGTCAAACTAATATGCAGGAGACCACATATCACATCCCGGCCCTACTGAGCGAAACAATCGAGGGCCTCGAAATCCGCCCCGATGGAACCTACGTCGACGCTACACTCGGCGGAGGAGGCCACTCACGCGCCATCGTCGAGCGCCTGTCCCCACAGGGACACCTCTACTCCTTCGACCAGGACATCGACGCCATACGCCACGCATTCGCCGATCCCCGCCTGACAGTCGTACACGGCAACTTCAAATACCTCACCAACTTCCTTCGCTACTACGGCGTCGACAGCGTCGACGGAATCCTCGCCGACCTCGGCGTATCATTCCACCACTTCGACGACCCCGACCGCGGATTCTCATTCCGCTGGGAAGGACGCCTCGACATGCGTATGAACCAGAAAAGCCCCATCGACGCCACAAAACTCCTCGCCGACTACACCCTCGAGCAGCTCACCGACATCTTCCACCTCCTCGGCGAGCTCAAAAACGCCCGCAAGATAGCCCAGGCCATCGTAGCACGCCGCCAGTCAGAGCCCATCACCACCGTCGAGCAGCTCCGCCAGGTCATCGCCCCCTACATCAACCCCCGCCAGGAGAAAAAAGAACTCGCACAAGTCTTTCAGGCCCTCCGCATCGAAGTCAATCGCGAGCTCGACGCCCTCAAAGCACTCCTCGCACAGTCACTCAAAGCCCTCCGCCCCGGAGGACGACTCGCCATCATAACCTACCACTCCCTCGAAGACCGCCTCGTCAAAAACTTCATGAAGACCGGCAACCTCGAAGGAAAACAAGAAAAAGACTTCTTCGGCAAATCACTCTCCCCCCTGAAGCTCATCACATCCAAACCCCTCACAGCCTCCGACCAAGAAATCGAAGCCAACCCCCGCTCACGCAGCGCCAAGCTCCGAATAGCCGAAAAAATCTGACCAGCCACCCACTACCACCACCCGGACCCGAATGTCAAAATACACGCAGACTCCACCAGCCGACACCACCCCACGCCGAGCGAAAGCCATTTCGCCCCTCAAGCGCGGCATGCGCGCCGGCAAAAACGTCATCCACGGCCGAATGATCTCAATCGACTTCTTCTCGCGCCACTGGATCGGAGTAGCCATAGCAGTCCTCCTCCTGGTCTGGTACATCACCAACAAATACGAATGTCGCACCAGCATGGAGCGCGTTCAGGCCCTCGAGCGACAGCTCGAAATCGTCCGTGGCGACTACGTCAACGAGCATAGCACCTACATGAGCCGCATACGCGAAGGCGCCATGGAAGAGCTCGCACAGAAAAACAACCTCAACCTGCGCGTACAGGACGAGCCACCCTACAAACTCCACTACCAGAACCCATCAAAATAAGCCGGATACAGCATGAGAAATCGCTCACATATCATCCTACGCTACATCACAATGGGCTTCTTCATCGCACTCTTTGCCGCGAAGATAGGCTACAACCTGGTACAGACCACCGTCGTCAACGCCGACGCCTGGAATAAACTCGCCATGGCCGAACTCTCACGCACCGTCAAGATCACCCCCGTGCGCGGAAAACTCCTCGCCGCCGACGGCCGAGTCCTCGCCGCCAACCGACGCCTCTATACCATCCGCATCGACTTCACCAGCGAGCAATTCCGCTTCAACAACTACCGCGAAGCCATCCCGGCCCTCGCCGACTCCCTCGCCGTACACTTTCCCATCCGCAACGCCAGGCAGTGGACCGAGCGCCTCAACGAGCCCCTCAATCTCCACCGACAGCTCACAGGCGACACCGACACCGACCGCCGGCTCCGACGCCAGCTCCGCACATGGCCCCTGCTCACCAAGCTCGAGTCAAAAGAAGTCGACCTGCTCCGCACCCTCCCCTTCTTCTCCATCGGCAACTCAGCCAAAACCGGCATGGTAGTCGAGCCCACCGAAGAGCGCGTCAAGCCATTCGGATCCCTCGCCGCACGCTCCATCGGCTCCGTAGGCCAGGACGAAGCCTCATCCGAGCGACGCGGACGCTCAGGCCTCGAAGGCTCACTCGACTCCCTCCTCTACGGCATCCCCGGAGTAGCCAAAAAAGTACCCCTGACAAAATACATCGGCAACTGGACCGACACCCCCGCCGTCCCCGGCTACGACATCACCACCACAATCGATATCGACATGCAGGACATCGTCGAGACCGAACTCCTCCGCATGCTCCAGGCCAACAAAGCCGACTGGGGATCAGCCGTCCTGATGGAAGTCGCCACCGGCAACATCCGCGCCATCAGCAACTTCGAACGCGACAAAAAAACCGGCAACTACGAAGTCTGCGTCAACCGCATCTTCGCCCCCTACGAGCCCGGATCAGTCATGAAACCCGTCTCCATGCTCATCGCAATGGAAGAAGGCATCGTCAAAAGCCCACACACACCATTCCCCGGCCACGGCGGACGATGGGACTATCCCAACTCACGATCGCCCATCATCGACTCCCACCCCGAAGGCATAGTCCCCGCAAGCCTCATCCTCCCCTACTCATCCAATATCGGCACCGCCGAAATGATCATGAGCCGCTGGCGCAAAAACCCCGAAGGCTACTCACAGCAGCTCGCCAAAATAGGATTCTGCGAGCCACTCAACGTCGGAATCATGGGCGAGAAACTCCCCCAGTTCAAAATGAAACCCTCAGCCGTCGACCTATCACGCATGTCCTACGGCTACACCACAGCCATCCCACCCATCTACATCCTCACCATCTACAACGCCATCGCCAACGACGGCAAAATGGTCCGCCCACGACTCTACTCACGCCTCGAACGCCTCGACACCGTCATCGACCTCCCCGTCACCTACGTCCGCGAACAAGTCTGCACACCCCGGCACGCCGCCATGATACGCGACATGCTCCGCGACGTCGTCATGATGCCGCGCGCCACAGCCTATAACGTCCTCCACACATCACCCGTCCCGCTCGCCGGAAAGACAGGCACCTGCTACGTCATCGAAAACGGACGCTACAACAAACAGAAAAAACGCGTAGCCTTCTGCGGCTACTTCCCGGCCGACAACCCCAAATACAGCTGCTTCGTCTTCATGGAGTGGCCCAAAATCCAGTACATCGGAGCCGCATCAGCCAGCGGACAAGTCTTCAAAAACGTAGCCCTCAAGCTCCACGCGCGCGGCATGCTCGGCAACTCCTCCGACTACACCCTCGACACCCATCCCGGCACAAAACCCACCCTCGCAGCCCTCCCCGCCGGGACATTCACCGACTACACATCACTCATCGCCGACCTATCCCTCCCCCGGCCCCAGATCACCGCCACCCCGGCCGCCACCGGAGCCGGAAGCGTCCCCGGCGTCATCGGCCTCGCGCTGCGCGACGCCGTCCGCCAGCTCGAAGAGACCGGCTACAACGTCACCGTCCGGGGCGCCGGAACCGTCATCGACCAGCTCCCCCCACCCGGCACTCCGGCCCCCGCCGGAGCCACCGTCCGACTCCACCTCGACACAGCCGACCCCCGGCCACAGCAAAACTAATCTCCCCCCCCACCACATAAAAGCACATAACCCCAACCACAATGAAACAACTCGCCGACCTCATACAATGCCTTGACCGGCCCCTCGTCACCGGACAGATCAACCGCCCCATACAGTCCATCACCATGGACTCCCGCCAGTGCGGCAAAGACTCCCTCTTCGTAGCCGTCAGAGGCACCAACGTCGACGGCCACACCTTCATCCCCACCCTCTCAGGCAAAGGCGTCGCAGCCATCGTCTGCGAAGACCTCCCCGCCGACCGCGACCCCCGGATAACATTCATCCAGGTCGAAAACACCTCACGCGCCCTGGGACGCATCGCCTCCGAATGGTATGACAACCCCTCAGCACGACTCAAACTCATAGGCGTCACCGGCACCAACGGCAAGACCACAACCGCCACCCTCATCTACGAAATGGCACGCCTCATGGGCCACAAAGCCGGACTCCTCTCCACCGTCGTCAATTACGTCGACACAACACCCGTCACCGCCACACAGACCACCCCCGACCCCCTCACCCTCAACCGACTCCTCCACGAGATGGTCCAGGCCGGATGCACCTACGCAGCCATGGAAGTCAGCTCCCACGCCGCACATCAGCACCGCATCGCCGGACTCACATTCGCCGGAGCAATCTTCACCAACCTCACCCGCGACCACCTCGACTACCATATCACATTCGCCCACTACCTCGCCGCCAAAAAATCATTCTTTGACGCCCTCCCCGACCAAGCCTTCGCCCTGACCAACGCCGACGAAAGCCATGGCCAAGTCATGATCCAGAACACCCGCGCCCGCCGGTTCACCTACTCCCTCCAGACCATAGCCGACTTCACCGGACGAATCCTCGAAAACCGCCTCGACGGCATGCTCATGACCCTCAACGGCACAGAAATCGAGACCCGGTTCACCGGACGCTTCAACGCCTACAACCTCACAGCCGTCTACGGCGCATGCCGCCTCCTGGGCTGGGACAACCTCGACATACTCCGCGCCATGTCAAGCCTGATCCCCGTCGCAGGCCGATTCCAGACATTCCACTCCCCCTCCCGAGGCTACACAGCCATCGTCGACTACGCCCACACACCCGACGCCGTCGTCAACGTCCTCCAGGCCATCCGCGACGTCCAGAACGGCCGCGGAACAATCATCACCGTCGTAGGCGCCGGAGGCAATCGCGACAAAGGCAAACGACCCCAGATGGCAGCCGAAGCCGCACGCCTCAGCGACCGACTCATCCTAACCAGCGACAACCCCCGCTTCGAAGAGCCCGCCGACATCATCCGCGACATGGAAGCCGGACTTACAGACCCCGCCGCACGCGCACGCACACTCTCCATCAGCGACCGCCGCGAAGCCATCCGCACCGCTGCCGCCCTCGCAGGCCCCGGCGACGTAATACTCATCGCCGGCAAAGGCCACGAAGACTATCAGGACATCCGCGGCGTCAAGCACCACTTCGACGACCGCGAAGTCATCTCCCAGATCATAGCCGCCGAGCAATAACCCCACCCGACGCAGCCACTACTCCAATCACACCACCGACCAATCACCCACCCTTCAGAGCAATGTTCTACACACTATTCAACCAGCTCATCGACACAGACATCCCCGGCGCACGCCTGATGGACTACATCACATTCCGCTCCGGGATCGCATTCATCCTCGCCCTGCTCATCTCCACATTCATCGGCCGCCGAATCATCGACCGCCTACAGCTCATGCAGGTAGGCGAGATCGTACGCAACCTCGGCATCGAAGGCCAGATGGCCAAAAAAGGCACCCCCACAATGGGAGGCATCATAATCATCATCGCAATCCTCATCCCCTGCCTGCTCATGGGCAACCTCTCCAACATCTACATGATCCTCCTGCTCGTCACCACCGTCTGGCTCGGCCTACTCGGATTCCTCGACGACTACCTCAAAATCAAGCGCCACAACAAAGACGGACTCAACGGACGCTTCAAAATCGTCGGACAGGTAGGACTCGGACTCATCGTCGGCATCACAATGTATGCCAGCCCCGACATCGTCATGCGCGAAAACCACGAAATCACCATCTCCGGCGACGACCAGACCAAAGAGATCATCTACGAAGGCCAGGACATCAAAGCCACACAGACCACCATCCCATTCGTCAAAGAAAACAACTTCGACTACTCCTGGCTCACCGCCTGGGCCGGACCACACGCCAAGACAGCCGGTTGGATCATATTCATCATCGTAACAATCTTCTTCATCACAGCCACATCCAATGGCGCCAACCTCACCGACGGACTCGACGGACTCACCACAGGCATCTCAGCCATAATATGCGTCGCACTCGCCATCATGGCCTACCTCGGAGGCAACATCATCTACGCCTCCTACCTTAATATAATGTACATACCCGCCAGCTCCGAGATGGTAGTCTTCATGGGAGCATTCATCGGAGCACTCATCGGATTCCTATGGTATAACGCCTACCCCGCACAAGTCTTCATGGGCGACACCGGCAGCCTCACAATCGGAGGCATCATCGCCGTCTTCGCCATCCTGATCCATAAAGAACTCCTCCTCCCCCTCCTCTGCGCCATCTTCTTCATCGAAGACCTCTCAGTCATGCTCCAGGTATTCTACTTCAAGCTCACAAAGCGGCGCACCGGAGTCGGACAGCGCATCTTCAAGATGACACCCCTCCACCACCACTTCCAGAAGCAAGGCAACGCCGGCATCCAGGCCATAATCCAGAAACCCATCCAGGCCATCCCCGAAAACAAAATCGTAGTCCGGTTCTGGATCATAGCCATCATCCTGGCAGCCCTGACATTCGTAACACTCAAAATCCGATAAACACCCCATATGAAACGACTCGTAATCCTCGGCGGCGGCGAAAGCGGAGTCGGCGCCGCAATCCTCGGCAAAACAAAAGGAATGGACGTATTCCTCAGCGACTCAGGCACAATAGCGCCCCACTATCGCGACATGCTCGACAGCGAAAACATCCCCTGGGAAGACAACGCCCACACCCCCGAGCTCATCCTCAACGCCGACGAAGTAGTCAAGAGCCCCGGCATACCACCCACAGCACCCATCGTCCGCGCAATCCTCGACAAAGGCATACCGGTCATCTCCGAGATCGAACTCGCCGGACGCTACACCGACGCCAAAATGGTCTGCATCACCGGCTCCAACGGCAAGACAACCACCACACTCCTCACCTACCACATCCTCCGCCAGGCCGGCATCAACGCAGGCCTCGCCGGCAACGTAGGCCGAAGCCTCGCCCTACAGGTCGCACGCGAACACCACGACGTCTACGTAATCGAGCTCTCAAGCTTCCAGCTCGAGAACATGTACCGCTTCAAAGCCAACATAGCCGTCATCCTCAATATCACCCCCGACCACCTCGACCGCTACGACTACGAGATGCAGAACTACATCAACGCCAAATTCCGCATCATACGCAATCAGACCCCCGCCGACGCATTCATCTACTGGCAGGACGACCCCGTCATACGCCGGCAGCTACGCCACATCACCACCGAAGCACGCCACTACCCCTTCGCCGAGCATCAGCAAGACACCACCGCAGCCTATATCGACGCCGAAGACCACCTCTTCATCGACACACCCGCACAGACCCTCACCATGCCCCGCGCCGACCTCGCCCTGAGCGGACTCCACAACCTCTTCAACTCCATGGCCGCCGGACTCTCCGCCTGCATCCTCGACCTCAAAAAGGATGACATCCGACGCGCCCTGAGCGACTTCGAGGGAGTCGAGCACCGCCTCGAGTCAGTAGCCACAATCCGCGGCGTCCACTGGATCAACGACTCCAAAGCCACCAACGTCAATTCCTGCTGGTACGCCCTCGAGTCCATGCCACAGAGCGGCGTCATCCTCATCCTCGGCGGCAAAGACAAAGGCAATGACTACTCCGAAATCCTCCCCCTCGTCAAAGACAAAGTCAAAGCCATCGTAGCCATGGGCAAAGACAATGAGAAAATCATCCGATACTTCTCAAGCCACATCCCCGTCCATGACACCCACTCCATCCGCCAAGCCGTCGACACCTGCAACGCATTAGCCGTAGAAGGCGACACCGTCCTCCTCTCACCCTGCTGCGCAAGCTTCGACCTCTTTAAATCCTACGAAGACCGCGGCCGCCAGTTCAAAGACACCGTCCGCCAACTCCAGAACTAACCCCACTCACCCCACTCACCTACGATGACCAATCAAGACATCGACATCCAGACACCCTCCGCCCACGACACCCCCCCCGTCCCCCGCGAAAAGCGAAAGAGCGACAAATACATCTGGGCCGTCTACCTCACCCTCATAGTAGTCTCCATCGTCGAGCAGTACAGCGCCTCATCACGCGAGATCACAAGCGCCAACGTCATGGCACCCATCCTGCGCCACTGCCTCCTGCTCGGCATCGGACTCGTCATCACAATCGCCGTCTCACGCGTCTCCTACAAATGGTTCATACCCCTCTCGCCCGTCTTCATCGTCCTCAGCGTCCTGGCCATGATCTACGTGCTCATCAACGGCCAGGTCATCAACGGCGCCGCACGATCATTCTCCCTGATGGGCATCCAGGTACAGCCACCCGAATTCATCAAGATGTCGTCAGTCCTCTTCATCGCCCTCGTCATGTCACGATGCCAGGTGCCCAAAGGAGTCACCACCCGCGGAGTCGTCATCTGCGGCGGCATGGTCCTCTTCTTCAGCGCCCTCCTCTTCTCACAAGGCCTGACAAACACCATGCTCATGATGGGTATCTCGCTGACAATGCTGCTCATAGCCGGCATCCAGATCAAAAAATTCATCCTCCTGCTCCTCGTCTACGCACTCGCAGGAGGCATCGGCGTCTACATCAAGATCAAGCATGGCAGCACCGAAGAGACCACCCTCATCGCCGAAACCGGACGCGACGCCCAGGGCAACATCGCCACCGTCAACCGCACCGGCATCTGGAAGGCACGCCTCGAGCGCTACTTCGGAGCCGGCGACACCCTCCAGAAATGGCAGCGACCCATCGTCGACGCCAACCGACAGGAAATGTACGCCTACATGGCACAGGCCAATGGCGGAATAATCGGCGTCGGTCCCGGCAACTCACGCGAGACAGCCCGACTTCCCCTGGCCAACATCGACTACGTCTACTCCATCGTCGTCGAAGACACCGGCCTCGTCGGCGGCCTGCTCCTGCTCCTGGTCTACCTCTCCCTGCTCGGACGCGCAGGAGCCCTCGCCGCCAGCTGCCCCCGAATATTCCCCGCACTGCTCATCATGGGTATGGCAGTCTACATAGTCCTCCAGGCCCTGTGCCACATGGCCATCGTCACCGGCGTATTCCCCGTCTCCGGACAGCCACTGCCACTCATCTCCAAAGGCGGCACATCCATATTCGTCACCTCCATCGCCTTCGGCATAATGCTGTCAGTCAGCCGCTACGTCCTCCACTCCAAAAACAAAAATCAGGACACAGCCGCCACCGACCTCCCCGAAAACATGCAGGCACTTAACCCCACTTACCTCCAGAAAAAATGAACGTACTCATCAGCGGCGGTGGCACCGGCGGCCACATCTTCCCCGCACTATCCATAGCCGGAGCCATCCGCCGGCGCCACCCCCAGGCCAGAATCCTCTTCGTCGGAGCCCTCGGCCGCATGGAGATGGAACGCATACCCGAAGCCGGCTACGACATCATCGGCCTCCCCGTCAGCGGCTTCGACCGCCGTCGGCCATGGCGCAACATCCGCGTCCTCTGGCGCCTATGGAAGAGCATGCGCAAAGCCCGCAGAATCATCGCCGACTTCCGCCCCGACATAGCAATCGGAGTCGGAGGCTACGCCAGCGGACCCACACTCAAAGCCGCCCAGCGCGCCGGCATCCCCACCCTCCTCCAGGAGCAGAACTCCTATGCCGGAGTCACCAATAAACTCCTCGCCAAGAAAGCCAAAGCCATCTGCGTAGCCTATGAAGGAATGGACCGCTTCTTCCCCGCCCAGACCATCACCCTCACCGGCAACCCCGTCCGCGCCGACATCATCGACTCCTCCATCAGCCGCGAAGAAGCCAAGCGCCAGCTCGGCTTCGACCCCGGGAAGCCACTCGTAGCCGTAGTCGGCGGAAGCCTCGGAGCCCGTACACTCAATCAGGCCATAGCCGAAGGCATGCAGCCCATCACCGCCGCCGGAGCATCCCTACTGTGGCAGTGCGGCAAGCACTACGCCCCCAGGTTCCGCCACCTCGCCGATGGACTCAACGACATAGCCATCACCGACTTCATCAGCCGAATGGACCTCGTCTACCGCGCCGCCGACATCATCGTCTCACGCGCAGGAGCCGGCACCATCTCCGAGCTCCAGATAGCCGGCACACCCGCCATCCTCGTCCCCTCACCCAACGTAGCCGAAGACCATCAGCGCCACAACGCCGAGGCCCTCTCAAGCCGCGGAGCAGCCATCCTCATCCTCGACAAAGACGCCCCCACACAACTCGTCGAGCAGATCACAGCCCTCATCAACGACCCCACGCGCCGCGAGAACCTCTCACGCCGGATACGCAAGATGGCACTCCCCGACGCATCCGACAACATAGCCTCCATAATCGACACAATCATCCGGAAATGAACGACATAAAGCAAATCTACTTCGTAGGCATCGGAGGCATCGGCATGGCCGCCCTTGCCCGCTACTACCTCGCAAAAGGCCTCCCCGTAGCCGGCTACGACCGCACCCCCTCACCCCTCACAGCCGCCCTCACCCGGGAAGGCGCCATCATCACCTACGACGATGCCGCCGACACCATCCCCGAAGCATTCCGCGACCCACTGACCACACTCGTCGTCTTCACCCCAGCCATCCCCGGCGACAACACCATACTCACCTACTTCCGCCACGCCGACTTCACCATCAAAAAACGCGCCGAAGTCCTCGGCCTGATCACACGCAACTCCCTGGGAATCTGTTTCGCAGGCACACATGGCAAGACCACCACATCATCCATGGCCGCCCACATCCTCCACCCGTCACCCATCGGCTGCAACGCCTTCCTCGGAGGAATCCTGCGCAACTACAACAGCAACCTGCTCCTCTCCCCCACATCCCCCTTCACCATCATCGAAGCCGACGAATACGACCGCTCATTCCACCACCTGCGCCCCTACATCGCCGTCATCACCGCAACCGACCCCGACCATCTCGACATCTACCACACCGAAGAAGCCTACCTCGAATCATTCGCCCACTTCACATCCCTCATACGCCCCGACGGAGCCCTCATAGTCCACGAAGGCCTCAAGCTCCGCCCCCGCCCACAGACCGGAGTAGCACTCTACACCTACTCACGCCATACAGGCGACTTCCATGCCGAAAACATCCGCTACGGCCAGGGCACAATCCGCTTCGACTTCGTCGGACCCGACTCACTCCGCATCGACGACATCGAGCTCGGAGTCCCCGTCGACATCAACATCGACAATGCCATCGCAGCCCTCGCAGCCTGCTCACTGACAGGCGAAATGGACCCCCGGGCCGCCCGCTCCGCCATAGCCTCATTCATGGGCCCCGAACGCCGCTTCCAGTTCTGGCTCCGCGAGCCCGGCCGAGCCGTCATCGACGACTATGCCCACCACCCCGACGAGCTCAAAGCCTCCATCAAATCCGTCCGGGCACTCTACCCCGGACGCCGGCTGACCGTAGCCTTCCAGCCCCACCTCTACAGCCGCACACGCGACTTCGCCCCTCAATTTGCCGAAGCACTCTCGCTCGCCGACAGCGTAATCCTCCTCGACATCTACCCCGCACGCGAAGAACCAATCCCCGGAGTAACATCCAAAATCATTTTCGACCAAATTTCCATCCCCGACAAGACAATGATTTCAAAGAAAAACTTGATAGAGATAGTAAAAAAACTTAATTTTGAAGTCCTGTTGACAGTCGGAGCGGGCGATATCAACCTCGCCCTCCCGCAGATTATAGCCGAATGCTGACGAGAGAAAACATAATTTGCTGTATATCAACAATATTACTCATCGCCTACATGGTGGTGACATTCGTCATGACCAATAACCGTGCCCATGCCGCCATCGCCCCGTCAGACGACCCCGTCATCATCTCCATTCGCCAGAGCGACACCAACCCCTTCGTCACCCGCACCGAAGTCGAGCGACTCATCGCCCCATCACTCCCCCAGGCCGGCAAACCATTCCTCATCAGCAGCATCAACACCCTCGACCTGCAGAACACCCTCAACGCCGTCGACAACATCGAGTGGGCACGCTGCAGCCGGACATCGACCGATCAGCTCCTCATCGAGATCATCCCCATGAAGCCAGTAGCCCGAGTCTTTGACGGCGACTCATCCTACTACATAAACCGCCAGGGCAAACGCCTGACAGCCTCCCTGCAATATCGCAGCGACGTCCCCGTCATCCAGGGCCACATCGCCGACCCCCGTGACGCCATCCGACTCCTCCCCCTCATCGACACGATCGCCGCCCGACCCTCACTCAGGCAGCTCATCACCGCCATCTCACTTCGCGGCGACGACGCCATACTAATCCCCGCCATCCGAGGCCACGTCATCGACTTCGGAGCCCCCGACACCGAGATATCCAATAAATTCGACCGGCTCTACGTTATGTACAAAAAAGTCCTACCCGTCAAAGGCTGGGACTTCTACGACACAATCTCCGTCAAATTCGGACATCAGATAGTAGCCACACGCCGGTTCCCGCGGCAGAAAGCACCCACATTCATCGCCGACCCCGAAGGCGATGCCGTCGAGAGCGCCGCCCTCGACAACATGATCACCGCCGACTCCGATCCCGCAGACCCCGAGGCCACCCAAGCCACCCAAGCAGAAGAGCCCACAGTCGTAATCCAGCAATAAACCCCCACACCATCACCTCAAAACAGTTATGGAACAAAAATATATCGTAGCATTCGAAATAGGCAGCTCAAGCATCAAAGGCACCGTAGCCGTAGCCAGCGACGACTCCGGCCATATCAACGTCCTTGCCGTTGCCGAAGAACCGATCCGCGACAAAGTCAGATACGGACTCGTAGAAAACCCCAGCGAAGTAGCCTCCACAATCTCTGCCATCGTACGCCGGCTACAGCAGACCCACGGAGTCGCACCCCGCATGATCCGCTCAGCCTACGTAGGCATCAGCGGCCGATCCGTAGCCTCCATACCCTGCTCCGTGACACGCGACTTCCACGCCGAACTCGAAGTCACCGACAACGTCGTCGACGACATCCTCAACGAAGCCATCGCCACCCCCATCGGCGATAAATCAGTCGTCAACGTCCTCCCCGTCTCATTCAGCATCGACGGAAGCACCGTCTCATCACCCGTCGGCGAGTTCGGCCACTCCATCTCAGCCAAAGTCAACCTCATCACCTGCAAGCCCAAGATGAAAAACAACCTCAACCGCGTCTTCCACGAACGTTGCGGCATCAACATCGCAGGCTATGTAGTCACACCCATCGCCCTGGCCAAGCTCGCACTCACACCCGAAGAGCGCCGCCTCGGCGTCATGTTCGTCGACTTCGGAGCCGAGACCACCTCAATCGTCATCTACCGCGGCGGAGTCCTACAGTACATCTCCACCATCCCCATCGGCTCGCGCAACATCACCCGCGACCTGACATCGCTCAACTTCCTCGAAGAGCGCGCCGAAGAGATCAAGAAAGCCGTAGGCGACGCCATGCCACAGAACTCCGCCACACCAGCCCTCGTCACCGACGGACACGACAACTCCGAAATCAACAACATCGTAGCCGCCCGCGCCGACGAGATCGTCTCCAACATAATCGAGCACATCAACTACGCCGAGCTCAAGCGCGAACAGCTCCCGGCCGGAATCGTACTCGCCGGCGGAGGCTCACGACTGCGCAACTTCATGGAGCTCCTCGCCAAGCTGTCAAAAATGAAGACACGCATGGCATCCATCAGCTCATCAATAACACTCTCCACCCATGACATCCCCGCCGACCGAGTCCTCGACGTCACCGCTATCGCATCAGCCGTAGCAGCCACCGACAAAGTCACCGAATGCACCGAGATGCCACAGAACCTCAACCAGACCCCCGCCGCCACACCCGCCCGGCCCGACGAATACGACCCCTTCGAGCAACAGCCCAAGCAGGCAGCCGCCCGGCAGCCCCAGGATCCCGCCCGGCAGCGACCCGCCACACCCGCCCGGACCGCCACAAAGCCCGACCCATTCGACGACCGCAACGACATCTCACGCATCGGCACCTATGACGAAGACGAATACGACGACCTCAGCGACGAATTCGACGACGAAGACGACACCAACTACAAACGTTACAAGAAAAAGAAGGACAAGAAAAAACGCGACAAAAACGAATCAAACGAAAGCAGCTTCTGGGTCAAACTCGGCAACAAACTCACCGGACTCATGGAGGAAGACGACGAATGATCACCCCTCCCACGACCCACACTCACCCAACCCCAAGCCTAAACAATCATATCCCTACCCCAGATGACAGATCAAGAATTCAACGAAATATCTGCCGATCAGCAGTTTGAAATACCCCGTCGCGAAGACAACAACATAATCCTCGCAGTTGGCGTCGGCGGCGGTGGCTCCAATGCCGTCGGCCACATGTACAAGCAGAACATCGAGGGAGTATCCTTCGCCATCTGCAACACCGACAAACAAGCCCTCCAGAACTCACCCATCCCCAAGCGAGTACTCCTCGGAGCAGGCCTCGGAGCAGGCGGCATCGTCACCAAAGCAGCCGAAGACGCCGAGAAAAGCGCCGACGCCATCCGCGAACTCTTCACCGACAATATCAAGATGGTATTCGTCACAGCAGGCATGGGCGGCGGAACAGGCACAGGCGCCGGACCCGTCGTAGCACGCATCGCCAAAGAAAAAGACCTCCTGACCATCGGCATCGTCACAATCCCCTTCCTCTTCGAAGGCGACCGCAAAATCATCAAAGCCCTCGAAGGAGCCGAAGAAATGGGCAAATACGTCGACGCCCTCCTCATGATCAACAACGAGCGCCTCACCGAGATCTACCCCGACCTCCACTTCCTCAACGCATTCGAAAAAGCCGACGACACCCTCGCCATCGCAGCACGATCCATCTCCGACATCATAACCCAGCAAGGCCTCATCAACCGAGACTTCAACGACGTCAACTCAACCCTCCGCAACGGCGGCACAGCAATCATCTCCACCGGATTCGGCGAAGGCGAACACCGCGTCACCAAAGCCATCGAAGACGCACTCCACTCACCCCTGCTCAAGAACCGCGACATCACATCATCCAAGCGACTCCTCTTCGTCATCTACTTCTCCCCCAACGCCGAGCATCAATTCCAGATGGCCGAGTCACAAGAGCTCACAGCCTTCACCAGCACCATCGACTCCGGCGTCGACATCATCTACGGCGTCTACCCCGACCCCTCAATGGGCGAAAAAGTCAAGATCACAATCCTCGCATCAGGCTTCGAGCCAACCATGCGCAAACCCGAAGACAATCACGCCCCCGCCGAGATCCAGGTCACACACCCCGCACCCCACGAGAAGCCGGAGCCCGAGCCCACACCCTCCGCACCCAAACGCGACATCAACGCACCCATCTCACCCGAAGACCCCGAGATCCGCTCCAAACTCGAAGCACAATACGGTGCCGACGCCATCAACAAAAAGATCCGCGAGAAGATCCGCAAGCGCCAGATCATCCTCACCCCCGACCAGCTCGACAACGACGCCGTCATCGAAGGCCTCGAGAAGAATGTAGCATTCGAGCGCGACACACGCATCGCCACCGAGATCAGCTCCATCCATACCGCCGCCCCCTCAGCCAATCGACCCCGCCCCGCCACCTCAGCCGCCCCGGCATCATCAGCACCCGCATCCGATACACCCGGCCAGACCACACCCGGCGAGATCAACTTCCTCGCCGACTAACCACCCAGTCACCAGCCACTTAAACCCACCAAAACCCGAATATGAAACGACTCCTGCTCATCGCCACCCTGGTCATCGCCGCCATCGGCACACTCGCCGCACAGACCGGAAACAAAAAACAATACCGCGTCTACGGTGTCGCATTCTACAACCTCGAAAACCTCTTCGACACCATCAACAATAACGGCAAATACGACCTCGAATACAGCCCCCAAGGATCCCGACAGTGGAACACACAGAAATATCGCTCCAAGATCCACAACCTAGCCTACTGCATCACACGCATGACAAGCAAGACCACTCCCAACGGTCCAGCAGTCATCGGCGTATCCGAGATTGAAAATCGCTCCGTCCTCGTCGACCTCACAGCCGAAATCGACCGGATCCTCAGCCAGGAAGGACGCCAGACATGGAACCTCCAGATCGTCCACCACGACTCCCCGGACCGCCGCGGAGTCGACGTCAGCTGCCTCTACAACCCCCGCCAGTTCCGGTTCATCGACGTAACCAACTCACGCCTGACCATCCCCGGATACGAGACATTCCGCACACGCGACCAGATGTGCGTCACAGGCATCCTCGGCGGCGACACACTAAGCATCATCGTCAATCACTGGCCCTCACGCCTGGGCGGACAAGAACAGTCAAGCTACCTGCGCGAAGCCGCTGCCGACCTCTCAAAGCACATCGCCGACTCCCTCTGGACACTCCGCCCCAACCAGGGCGTAATCGTCATGGGCGACCTCAACGACGACCCCGACGACCGCTCATGCGCCATCAACCTCGGAGCAAACAAAAAAATCGACAAGACCGACACCCACTCATTCTACAACCCCTGGTGGGAAATGCTCGACAAAGGCATCGGCACACTCGCCTACAAAGGCGCCTGGAACCTCTTCGACCAGATCATCATCTCAGGCACACTCCTCGAGAAGAACAACCCCGACGCACTCCAGTACTGGCGCTGTCAGGTCAACAACTTCGAATTCCTCCGCGACACCGAAGGCACCCGGCAGCATTACCCCAAACGCACATTCGCAGCCGGAGCCTACCTCGACGGATATAGCGACCACTTCCCCACCGAAGTATTCCTCCGCAAACTCGTCAAATAATCCCCCTGCGGCCCCGATCCCCCATACAAGCGGAGCTGAGTGTCAACGCCCACTCAGCTCCGCTTATTTTTTTCATCAAAAACACCCCAAACCCACATCAAACACAAAAACTTTACACAATCAGCACGTAGACTCGAAAAAAATTCGTAATTTCGCACCCAGAGAGATATGACCAATTTAAGCCAAATACAATCCACGATACTCCCTGAGCTCCAAAAGCTCAACGAGCGCATATCGACACACCTCCGCACAGACAATGCGCTCATGAACAACGTGATTGACAACTTTCTACGTATCAAGGGCAAACAGATCCGCCCCATCCTCGTCATCCTCTCTGCCAAGCTCCTGGGCCAAGTCAACGACAACGTCATAGCATCCGCCTCAGCCGTCGAACTCCTCCACAACGCATCTCTCATCCACGACGACGTCGTCGACGACACCAAAACACGCCGCGGAACAACCACCATCAACGGCCTATGGGACAATCATATAGCCGTCCTCGTCGGTGACTTCTTCGTCTCAACATCCCTCCAGGAAGCCATCTCGACCGGCGACCCACGCGCAATCAATGCCATCGCCAACCTCGGCAAACTCCTCTCACTGGGTGAGATCGACCAGATCTACAACGCACGCTTCAACAACCTCAGCGAAGACGCCTACTTCGGAGTCATCAACCGCAAGACAGCCTCACTATTCGTAGCCTGCGTCGAGATGGGCTGCTTCGCCGTCAACGCCACCGACCGGCAGATCCAGCTCCTCAGCCGCTACGCCGAGCTCCTGGGACTCTGCTTCCAGATCAAAGACGACATCTTCGACTACTTCGACGACAAAAAAATCGGAAAGCCCACCGGCAACGACCTCCGTGAAGGCAAAATCACCCTCCCCCTGCTCCACGTCCTGCTGACCGACCGCTCAGAGCCCATGCTCAAGCTCTCACAGAAAGAGCTCCTGAGCGAAGACGAGATCATGCAGCTCATCAGCTACGCCAAAGCCCACGGCGGCATCGACTACGCCTACCGCCGCATGGAGCAGCTCTACGCCCAATCCGTCGACATCCTCGCCCAGCTCCCCGCCGGCCCCAACCGCGACTTGTTCGACTCCCTCTTCCGCTACGTCATCTCCCGCGAGAACTAATCCCTTTTTAGCTCTCCCCCTCCTTATTACCCCCCCTCCCTTATTTGCACCACCCAGGACACCAATATCACCATTGCCTGCCCAACCTGGCACTAAAATGGCACCAATGTGGCACTGATATGGCATTAATCCGTTACCGACGCGACCTCAGTCTGATCCC
>JAAVFS010000103.1 GCA_014800605.1 Bacteroidales bacterium
TCGATATTGTTCCACCACAGAGAGTCGTCATAGAAATCGTAGCCGGTAGCCTTGTAGCCGTCGGCAAGATCGCTCTGCTCCCAAGAGTAACCGGCCATGAGGGCAAGCTTATGGTCGAGGCCAAACTGCTTGTCGTAGTTGGCATAGATTTCCATCAGCTTGTTGTAGTCGGAGAAGTAGTCGCGGACTACCTGACCATTGCGGCCGGGGATGATCTGAGACTTGTGTGATGAGTAGGAGCGGAAGTCCTTCATGTTGGTCTGATACGAGAAGTTGGCATTCAGGAGGAGGCCTTCGATGATCTTAAGGCTGGCCTTACCTGTCACCTGATAGCGCTTGAATGTAGCGCGGCTCTGGTCTTCGTAGATGAGAGCGAGGGGGTTGAAGCTCTGAGAGATGAGCGAGGAGTTGTCATACCAGTCGGTCTGAGCTTCGTCGGCATAGACGGGAGCGCAGGGGCTGTAGGTGTACATCTGCTGATAGACAGAGTTGCCGAGTCCGCCACGGGCTACGCCCCATTCATTGCGGATGTTGCCGTTGATACCGGCAGCGAGAGTCAGGCGATCCTTGAGGAGCTTGGTCTCAACATAGGCGCGGGCTGTGAAGAGGTTGTTGCCGGCGCCGGTGATGATACCGTCGCGGGCGATGTAGTTGAGAGAGGCCATATAGTTGGTAGTGGCGTTGCCTCCGGAGATCGAGAGTGTGTGGTTGTGAGCGAAACCTGTGCGCTGCACCTGCTTGGCCCAGTTGGTAGACGCACCTTCGTCGCCCTTGATTTCGACGCCGAGCTCGGAAGCATAGGCGCGGAGCTGGTCGGCTGTCATCATCTTATGGTCGTTGGCGATCCACTCCCAAGCGGTATATCCGCTATAGGTCACGCGGGCGGGACCCTCGGAACCACGCTTGGTGGTCACGATGATAACGCCGTTGGCTGCCTTCGAACCGTAGATAGCTGTAGCAGAAGCGTCGCGGAGCACATCGATGCTCTCGATGTCGCTCGGGGGGATGAGGTTGAGCTCTACGCCGGGGATACCGTCGACCACATAGAGGGGTGCGGTAGATTCAGCGAGAGTAGAAGCACCGCGGAGGGTCATAGAGTTGACACCGCCGTTGGGGTCAGAGTTCTGTACGACTACAAGACCGGGGACCTTACCCTGGAGGAGCTGACCGGGATCGGTGTAAGCGCCGACGTTGAGGTCCTTGGCATTGACTGTAGAGATCGAACCGGTGAGGTCCTTACGCTGCATGTGGCCGTAGCCGATTACGACTACTTCATCGAGCACAGCGGCATCCTCTTCAAGAGCCACATTGAGAGTGGGGCCGGTCACGACCTTCTCGACAGGCTTATAGCCGAGATAAGTGAACACGAGGGTCTTGCCCTCGGCAACAGTGAGAGTATAATCGCCGTCGAGGCCGGTAGCAATACCGTTGGATGTACCTTTCTCAAGCACGGTCACGCTCATCAGAGGCTCTCCGTCCTTGGCATCCGTAACGACACCGCTCACCTGGATCTGGGCAATCATTGGAAGGCTGGCGAGGGCCATCATGACAACGGATGCCACACGGGCCAACGCTATCTTGCCTATGTTTTTGATTATAAACATGGTGATAAGATTGGATTAGTTATTGGTGATTAAATAAATACAGATTAATGAATGGTTTATTGAGAAATGAGTATGAGGGTTAGTCTTCATGGTTTGTGCCTAATCAAAGGCGTGCTTTTAGTTAGGTAACACAAAAGTAGAATGTTTCTTATAATCCTTAAAGATTATTATGTTAAAAAATCGTAAAACAAACGTTAATCGCGTATCTTCCCTGCAAAGCATCTGAGGCAGACAAAGATATCGGTTTTCGAGAAAATAATGAGGTTCCGGGTCGTAAAAATATCGGCGTTTGTTGTAATTTTGCATCAAAAGAACTCAACAATGAAGACCATTATAATCACAGGCGCTACAAGCGGAATCGGGGCTGCGACTGCACGTCGCTTCAGCCAGGCGGGATACAGAGTAATCATCACCGGACGCTCCATGAGCAGACTGACTGCTCTGCAGAAGGAGCTTGGAGCCACTTGCAAGGCGCTGCCGTTCGACGTCAGAGACGCGGAGGCTGCCGGACGGGCGCTGAAGTCGCTCCCGGCCGACTGGCAGGAGATCGACATCCTCGTCAACAATGCCGGGCTGGCTCTCGGCCTGGAGCCTGAATACGAAGGCTCGCTGCAGGACTGGGAGACGATGATCGACACCAACATCAAGGGGCTGCTGATCATGACCCGGCTGATCGTGCCGAAGATGGTAGCCCGTGGAGAGGGACACATTATTAATATAGGGAGCGTGGCCGGCGACACGGCCTATCGCAATGGCGCTGTCTACTGCGCTACGAAGGCTGCCGTCCAGAGCCTGACCGACGGACTGAGAATCGACCTTGTGGAGACTCCGATCCGCGTGAGCCTGCTGAAGCCGGGGCTGGTGGAGACCAATTTCAGCCAGACACGCTTTCACGGCGACCAGCAGCGCGCGGCCAATGTCTACAAGGGGATCACTCCGCTGACAGCCGACGACATAGCCGATGCGGCTCTCTACTGCGCGCAGGCTCCGGCCCACGTGCAGATTGCCGAAATGCTCGTCTTAGCTACCAACCAGGCCAACGGATACACCATCCACCGAGAGGGGTAAGCTCTCAGAGGCGCATCATCGTCGATAGCGAGAGTCCCAGTGCGAGGCTCAGCGCCAGCGTCAGGAGCAGGAAAAAGACTGAAAGGATGATGCCGACTATCGCCCAGAGGCGACGGCCGCCGCGAAAAAGCGCCAGGACTGACAGCCCCAGACCGATTATGGCACCCACCAGGCCTACACCCCAGGGGAGATTGAACATCCCGACTGAGAAGCTCATAAGCGATAAGATGAATCCGACTATTGCGAGATAGTTGGGCTGACGGCTTGCGTCTGCGGCGGGAGTAACGACTTCTTCTGTCATGATTTGTATATATATTATAATGTGATCCCAAAAATTCGCTGTACGTATCCCTGAGAGACGAAATCGGCCGACCTTACAGCGATAAGCTCGCCGGCATCAATGATCCAGGTGTCATCAGTCAGTCGCGACGCGATGTCGAGCTCGTGGGTCGAGAAGAGGATTGTCTTTCCACTCCCGGCTGTCAGGCTACGGAGGAGCTCGGCAAGCTCGTAGCGGCCCGGCATGTCAAGGAATGAGGTCGGCTCATCAAGGAGTATGACGGGGGCATCCTGAGCTATCGCCCGCGCTATCATGACGCGCTGACACTCGCCGTCGCTGAGAGTGGAAATCAGTCGGTCAGCGAAGTCGCTCATGCCGACGGTAGCGAGCGCTGAGTCGACAGCCTCGTGGTCAGCGGGCTGCATGTGGCCGATCCAATTGGTGTAGGGTGCGCGCCCCATTGCGACGACATCGCGGCAGCTAAGGGCCGAGACGCGGATCCGCTCTGTGTTGACGTAGGCCACCGTCATGGCCAGCTGCCGCGCGGGCATCTCGCCAAGTGAGTGGCCGTCGATGAGGATCTCGCCGGCGGAGGGCTTACCGAGTCCGCAGATACATCTCAAAAGAGTAGACTTACCGGCACCGTTGCGGCCGACGAGCGCACAGAGCCGACCGCGCCCGAGGCGGGCTGAGACGTCAGCAAGCAGGGTGCGCGATCCGGCTCGGAGGGTTATATGTCGCAACTCTATCATGGCTTTTTCAATACTATCCAGGCTACAACCGGAATACCGACGATAGCCGTTATCGAATTAATGGGGAGCGCGTAAAGCTTTGAGAGGATATCGCATCCGAGCATCACCACGACTCCGGTCATGGCGGCGGCGGGCAGAAGCACGCGATGGTCGGAGGAGCGGAAGAGCGCACGCGCGACATGAGGCATAGCGAGGCCTACGAAACCGATCGGGCCGCAAAAGGCTGTGACCGTGCCGGCCAAAAGCGTGGTCGAAACGAAAAGGAGCGCACGGCTGCGGCGCAGATTAAGGCCCATAGTGCGGGCGTACTGCTCCCCCATCAGCAGGAGGTTGAGAGGCTTGATGGTGGCTACTGCCAGGATCATTCCGACGGCGAGGGCAGCGATCATGACAGCCATACGGTCGGCCGTGACGTCGTTGAGCGAGCCCATCGTCCAGACTACGAAGTGCTTGAGGGCATCCTCGCTGCTCAGATACTGCAAAATCTGGACTACGGCCGCGATGCCCGACGAGAGCATGATGCCGAGAATAAGGATAACCATTATATCACTGATTCGGCGGCTGAGCAGGCCGACGATCAGCAGCACGGCGGCCGCACCGGCCCAGGCTGCGCCGGCCATGCCGAGGGAAGTGCCTGTCAGCGAGAGTCCGACACCCGGGGCACCGAGTATGAAAAGCGCGACACCAAGGCTGGCACCGGAGCTGATGCCGAGCACATAGGGGCCGGCAAGCGGGTTGCGAAACAGTGTCTGCATCTGAAGGCCGCTCACGGAGAGGGCTACTCCGACACTGACAGCTGTCAATGCCTTGAGCAGGCGGATGTTAAGGATAATATTGCGCTGCGTAGGGTCGCAGTCGGCGCCTGTCAGTGCCGAGATGACCGTGTTAAGGCTGATCGATGTCGAGCCAAGACAGAGATCTGCGGCAAAGAGCACCAGGGCGACGATGCCCATCAGGAGGAAGAGCGCGGACCTTTTCATCGGAGATGACGAAAATAGTAGAGCTCGCGGTCGGGGAGCAATTCGGGATGGATGATAGCGATCAGGTCGGCAAGCACTACGTCGGGATGGACGGCGCTGCTCTCCCAGAAGTCGTTGCCGCCGGCGGGGGTGGTTCGCGCATTATTGTTGTAGACGCTGCCCGCTGCTACAGCCGGGACTTGTGAAAGCTTGGGAGCGAGCTGCGCGATCGACTCCAGGTCGGTAGCCATGCCGGGGTTGAGCCAGATGTCAGCCCGGGAAAGCATTTCAAAAGCTGCCTCAAAATCAACGGGGACAGATGTGCGGGAGTCGTCAGTGGCAAAGAGGTATCGGCCGCCGGCATCAGCGATAAGGCGTGGCATATAGCCGCCGGGGGTCGGGAGAAACCACTGATCGCCGACCGGCATATTGAGCATAACCGAGGGACGGCCCGCGGCAGCGGATGCAAGTCGCTCAAGCTCAGTGTATCTGAGCGCTATTTCCGAGAGCAAGCTGTCGGCACGCTGCTGTCGGCCGACGATTTCGGCTAAAAATCGGAGCCATTCGGCCTTGCCGAGCGGGGTCTCCTCCATATAGTCGCCTACATAGACAAACGGGATTCCGAGCTCGTTCAGCTTTCCCTCCATCGAGCTGGCACCATTGACGCCGTAGAGGAGCACGATGTCGGGATCGACCGCGACCAGCTTCTCATAGTCGATATTGCCGTCGTAGCCTACGTCGGCTACCTGATCCAGACGGTCAACGACGGCCGGGGTAGAAAGGAATTGCTTGCCGGAGACGCCGACGATACAGTCGGCGACGCCGAGAGCATCGAGCATGGCGACATGGGATGACGACATGGCGACCAAGCGCATTGCCGGGCGGCCGTCGACGACCAGCTCCGTCTGCGGGGCGCCATCACCCTGCCATGCAGAGCGGGTCACGAGCAACCGGGAGCCGTCAGTCGAGTCCTGCGGAGCCTTTATCTCAAAACCGGAGGCATAGACCGGCTCGTAAGCGGTCATGGTATAGTCGGACTCAGACCTTTGAACTCCATTACATCCGAGCAAAATGGCAGCCAAAGCGGGCAGAAATCCGAACCACTTCATGAGTTTTATTCTTTTGTCAGATCAAGGACTACATTGTCCTTGCCTTTGTCGAAATACTGGCGACGGAGCGGGTTGCGGTGAGCCTCTGCATAGTTGCGGCGGCTTCGCACGATGTCGATAGCCGCATAGACGGCCTGACGGATCGACTCCTCGGAGGCTTCGCCTTTGCCGGCAATGTCGTAGCCTGTGCCATGGTCGGGTGATGTGCGCACAAAAGGAAGTCCGGCAGTGAAATTCACGCCACTCTCCATGGCAATAGTCTTGAACGGTGCGAGTCCCTGATCGTGATACATAGCCAGTACGCCGTCAAAGTGGCGATACTGCTCGGCGCCGAAGAAGCCATCGGCCGCGTATGGGCCGTAGCAGTTGATGCCTGCCGCGCGGGCCTGCTCGATGGCGGGAATGATGATCTCGGCCTCTTCAGTCCCGATCACACCGCCATCACCGGCATGGGGGTTGAGAGCGAGGACGGCGATGCGTGGGTGAGTGCATGAGAAGTCCTGTTCGAGCGAGCGTGAGAAAATGCCGAGCTTCTCGACAATGCGCTCGGTGGTGATAGCATGAGCGATCTCAGCGATAGGCAGATGGGTGGTGACGAGCGCCACGCGGAGCCGATCGTTGAAGAGCACCATGAGCGAGTGTGCTCCCTCCCCTGCCCTTGATTCGAGGTATTCGGTGTGGCCGGGGAAATGGAATTCGGGACTCTGGATATTGTGCTTATTGATAGGCGCGGTGACCAGCGCATCGATCCTGCCGGCTGTGAGGTCGTCGACAGCTGCGCTGAGAGCGGCGAACGCTGCGCGTCCCCCCTCCTCGGTCGACTGGCCCGGCTCGACTCTGACATCCTCGCCCACGACATTGATGATATTGTTGGCATCATCCTTGGCTTCGGATGCGTCGGATATCTGATTGAGCGGCAGCTGAGGCATCTCCATCCCCTTGCGATAGTAGTTGGCGATCTTGGCCGAACCGTAGATTACGGGGGTACAGAGCTCAAGGATGCGATTGTCCTCAAGCAGTTTAAGGATTATCTCATAGCCCACGCCGTTGATGTCGCCGTGGGTGATACCTATCTTGATCTTATTGTTCATCAGTCTGTTTCTTTAGTTGTTTAGGTCCTTGGATATAGAGGCAATAGGCTGCCATGAACCGACGGAACTGCGGGATTTTCATAAACACATACTCGAAAATGGCTACTGCTGCCAGCGCGGTGAGGATTCCACCGATTACGTCAAGTATGTAGTGATGCGACGCGTAGACGGCTGTAAACCATATACCGCATGTGATGACGGCGAAAAGCGCACGCAGCCACCATGAACAGCGGGCCTTCAGCGAATAGATAAATGCGATGAGCATATAAGCCGAGTGGAGCGAGGGGACGGCTGCAAAGACATTGGAATTGCGGGCATAAAGCGCATCAAAGATGCCGAAGCCCACTATATCGTCGAAGCGAGCGAGTCCGGCCACAGATCCGGGGATACCGGAGATAAACTCCATGCCATACTCCTCGACATACCATGGCGGAGCAGCGGGATGCAGATAGTAGATGGCGAAACCGAGCAGATTGGCGAGGAGGAATACGCACGCGAAATGGAGGTAGACGCGATCCTGCTTTCTGAAATAGAGCCAGACTCCGAAAGCGATCGGGACAGGCACCCAGCAGAGATAGAAGAGTCCGCAGAGGAAGTCGACGAAGGTGGTGTTGTGTATGGCGAAGAACTCGTTGGGAGTCAGGACACCCTCATCAGTAGTGATTCCGAAGACACTTTTCTCCGTGTTATACAGCGACTCGATATCGACGGGCGAGACCTCATAGTTGGGGAGCAGGTTCATCCAGTCATACGACATGCCGAAGATGGCAAAGGGGATCATGGCCACAATCAGGCGGCGCGTGATGCCTCCTGCCATGAAGAATGTCAGCATGACGAGCGCGATGATGAAGTGCTCGATGCGCAGTCCTATACCAAGCCCTGTTATCAGCAGCCACAAAGCGAGAGCTATGAAGAATATCCATATCTCGCGCTTGGGAGGGGTATTGATCAGGTCGTTACTTTTCACGCTTTATTTCTTTTTTGCGAGTTCGCGGCGACAGTGTGCGATGCGAGCGAAAGCTGTGATGTTGGCAAACACCGCTATGATAGCCATGCCGCCGATAAGGATATAGACTGCATTGAATGTCTCGGCGGGAACGAGCTTACCAACGATGCCGGTGGAGAGGGCGGCCACACTGGTGATGACGACGCGCTCGGGACGCTGCATGAAGCCGACCTTGCACTCGATGCCAAGGCCTTCGGCGCGTGCTCTGACGTAGCTCACCATAATCGATCCGATCAGGGCGATGAATGTGATCAGCGAGCCGATCTCGCCGATGCCGTTCTGAAACTCAAGCATATAGAAAGTGATACCTCCGAGGGTGACGAGCTCGCTGTAGCGGTCGAGGACAGAGTCATACATTGCTCCGAATGTCGACTTCATGTTGCCGATACGGGCTACCTGGCCGTCGAGCATGTCAAACACGGAGAAAATGATGAGTATCGCGCCTCCCCATGCTATCCAGCCATACTGAAACTGATCAGCCTCAGGGAGCGAGCGCTCGTGACGGTGTATGATTCCGGCGTAGACGAACATTGCTGCGGCCGCCAGATTGCCTAAGAAGCCGATTGTAGTCACCATATTGGGGGTGACACCAATCTTTATCAAGAACTTTACGAACGGATTGATTATCGCATAGATGCCTTTCTGCAAGCTATCACGCATTCTCTGGAACGCACTCTTTTCCATCACTTTATTTAGTTTCGTTGGTTTTATTCATTTCTCGGGGTACAATCCACAGGAGCCCGTCGACGAGCCTGTCGGCATAGGGGTCAAATCCGGGACGGGATCTGTAGACAAAGTATTTCTGCATCACAAAGTTCCATGCGAGCGACACGACGAGCGACACTATGATACGGGCAGCGGCGAAGCTGCCGACTGAGGTGACACCGATCGCCTCGAGGATGTGCCAGTTATCAAGGGCGTCGGCCAGAAGGGATGTGCCGACAGTGTTAAAGAACACACTGCCGAGCCATATCATCAGATACTTGACGGCCACGGCCTTGACGGAGCATCCGCTCGCGCGGAATGTGAATTTATAATTGATACAACAATTGATTATTCCGCCTACGACTGCGCCGATCGGTGTTGCTATCCATTGGGATATGCCGGCAGCCACGAGGCCAATACTCGTACCCATGTCGATCCACGATGCGACCTGAGCAGCAAGCGATGAGCGGATGAACATCATCACCCCGCCACCGTAGAGGAACTTATCTTTGATGCGCTTTAAGAGTTTCATAATCGTCAGCGCGCAGATTTTTTGGGTTTAACAAGGCCGATCACCGACTTGGCTATCGCCGTAGCGGCTGCATTGCGGCAGGGGGCGAAGCTGGGCCAGTCATTGAAGTCGATGATGGTCAGCCGGCCCTGATCGTCGAGCACGGCGTCGCCTCCATATACCATCAGTCCGAGCTCACCGGCAGCCTTGGCACAGAGCGACTTAAGCGCCGACTCAATTGCTTTCTGACGCTCAGGGTCGGTGTGCTCGTGCTCATTGTCGTAGGGATAATACCAGTAGAAGAACGGGCTGCCTATCACGCCGTAAAACTTGATGATATCCCCTTTGATATGCTTGGAGATGACGGCGCGTGTTATACCGCGGAGGAAGTATTCCTGAAGGACTTCCTGCGCTTCCTGGGGGGTACGGACATAGGAGACATCCTCCTTGTGCATGGCATAATTATCGGCGCGCTTCACCCAGCACTTGCCGAATCCACGCGCCTCGAGATCACCTTTGACCACCCGGTCGGTCGACGTGATAATGCTTTCCGGGAACGGGATATTGCTCCCGATGAAGATACATGTCTGACGCTCGCGAATACAATTGGAGATGCCGGAGGGGGAATTGACTACGATCGAGCCCTGCTCCGCGAGCTCTTCAAGCCGCTGAAGGGAGCGGACCTCACGACACATGTTAATAATGATACGCTCGGTCACTTCGCCACGACACAACTGCTCCTCACTATACAGAGTCACCTCACAACCGCGCTTGCGCAACTGCTCGGCCACATTGCTGAGTATGCTGGCATCATTGCCTATGTGATTAGGCGAATAGGCACCGGCTCTCATTATTGCTGCAATTTTTATATCAGACATGGTCTTGCTGTCGTGTATTAGCTTACAAAGATAATAATAATTTTCAATAACGGGGGATTGTGTTCCTATCTATGACAAAATACGTACCAATTATTCCAATAAATAATAAACTCTTTAAATTTGAACGATAATATAACCTGAGTAACTGTCTAAAGTGGTCTTTCATACTCCATGCGGCCGTAAACCGGTGTAAATAAATACTTTCATCGGTCATTTAGCTCGTCAAGCCACTTATTCAGACTATGATTTCCTCACGATTTATGCCTCGCATGGAGTGTAATTTAATTTTCAACAGTTACTTATCAGAATCAGGGTAAATAACAACAAGAAGCTACAAAAAAAACAGCCCACCCGGTTAGGAGTGAGCTGTCTATAAGATGTTGGGCCTATCGGATTATTTGAGAAGAACTTTGGCAGTGGCGCCGGCGACTGTGACGAGGTAGATGCCGGTGACGCCGGCCTCCGGTCGCACCTTAATCGATGTGCTGACTGACATCCTTCAGTCCCGCAAATCATGGCACCGGGCGTCAGACTGGAGGCCATACGCTACGCGTACACCGGAAGGAGAGAAAATCGGAATTCAGTTGTTTCTGCCTATGAAATCACCCCCGGCCACCTTACTGCCATACACCACACATATGACTATCAGCTTGGAACCTGATCGGCTGGTAGTCCAGACCCTATTAGTGACGCTAATCAAGCGAGTGTGGCAGGTGATACGCGGAGAGTGCGGCAGCAGCATAGTGCGTAACATGACGCTATGGGAAACGGGGTATAAAAAACGGGCGGCCCGTAGTGGGTCGCCCGCCGATAGTATGAAGTCTTTAAAGATTACTTCTTAGAGAGCTGTTCCTTGAGAGCAGCGAGAGCTTCGATATCACCAAGAGTGGTCTTCTCGATAGGAGTAGTCAGAGCGGGAGTTTCATCCTGACGCTTTGCAGCGCGCTTAGCCTTCTTGGCTTCGGTCTTCTCCGCCTTAACTTCATCTTCGAAAATGCGGCTGTGGCTGAGGATGATGCGCTTGCTGTCCTTGTTGAATTCGATCACCTTGAACTCGAGCTTCTCGTCAACCTTGGCCTGAGTGCCATCTTCCTTAACGAGGTGCTTGGGAGTAGCGAAGCCTTCAACGCCGTAGGGGAGAGCGATAACGGCACCCTTGTCTAGAAGCTCAACGATGGTACCTTCGTGCACGCTACCTACAGTGAAGATTGTCTCGAATACGTCCCAGGGGTTCTCTTCGAGCTGCTTGTGGCCGAGAGAGAGACGACGGTTGTTCTTGTCGATTTCGAGAACCTGAACGTCGATGTCAGCACCGATCTGAGTGAATTCGCTGGGGTGCTTGATTTTCTTGGTCCAAGAGAGGTCGCTGATGTGGATCAGGCCGTCAACGCCTTCTTCGAGCTCGACGAATACACCGAAGTTGGTGAAGTTGCGAACTTTTGCAGTGTGCTTGCTGCCAATGGGATATTTAACGTCGATTTCTTCCCAGGGATCGTTCTTGAGCTGCTTGATGCCAAGGCTCATCTTGCGATCCTCACGGTCGAGAGTGAGAACGACAGCTTCGATTTCATCGCCGACCTTCATGAAGTCCTGAGCAGAGCGGAGGTGCTGTGACCATGACATTTCAGAAACGTGGATGAGACCTTCTACGCCGGGAGCGATTTCAACGAATGCGCCGTAGTCAGCCATAACGACTACTTTACCCTTCACCTTGTCACCTACCTTGAGGTCGGCGTCAAGTGCATCCCAAGGATGGGGCATGAGTTGCTTCAGGCCGAGAGCGATACGCTTCTTTTCGTCGTCGAAGTCGAGGATAACGACGTTGAGCTTCTGGTCGAGCTGAACGACTTCTTCGGGATGGCTTACGCGGCCCCAAGAGAGGTCAGTAATGTGGATAAGACCGTCAACGCCACCGAGGTCGATGAATACGCCATAGCCGGTGATATTCTTAACTGTACCCTCAAGGACCTGGCCTTTTTCGAGCTTGGCGATGATCTCGCGCTTCTGCTGTTCGAGCTCAGCCTCGATAAGAGCCTTGTGAGAGACAACGACATTCTTAAATTCTTCATTGATCTTAACGACCTTGAACTCCA
>JAAVFS010000104.1 GCA_014800605.1 Bacteroidales bacterium
ACGCTTCCTGAATATGGACGTAATATTCAGCGAATGGTAGATTATTGCGTTTCTATCGAAGACAGAGATGAACGTACACGATGTGCTCGCTCTATAATCTTTTCGATGGGAAACTTGTTTCCGGAATTTAGAAATGCGGAGACTAATGATCGTAAGCTTTGGGATCACCTTGTAATAATGTCTGACTTCATGCTTGATGTAGATTTCCCGTGTGAAGTGATAAGTGCAGAGAGCCTTGCTACCAAGCCGATGCCTATCGAGCGTGAGAAGTCCGGTATCAGATATTATCATTATGGCCGATCTCTTGTCAATATGGTGGAGAAAGCTGCCGAGATGGAGAATGGCCCCGAACGGGATGAGCTTATTCATCTGCTGGCTAATCACATGAAGAAGCTGATGCTTGCCGTCAATAAAGATGGAGTGGAAGATGAAAAGATCTTCAAGGACCTGTATCGTATGACCGACGGTCGCATAAGCATCGAGCCCGGATCAATGAAGCTTCATGAATTTAAGGAGATGCCTCAACAGGGCGGAAAAAAGAAAAAGAAGAAATGATCACCCGGACAGAGCTGACTGAGATAGGATCTATTACCAAGACTCACGGTATTAACGGAGAGCTGAATGTCATCATCCCCGTGGATGTCGATTTGGAGTCGCTGTCGTGTGCGGTAATAGATATTGACGGTATCTTTGTGCCTTTTTTCATGACCGGAGTGCGTCAAAAAGGTGCAGATGGCTATCTGATAAAATTAGATGGAGTCACCACCGAAGAGGAAGCCGTAGAGTTCAGAGGTAAGACATTATATGCACTATCTCGCGAGGTCGAGTCAGAAGAAGGAGGTGATGCTGACAATGGTTTGTATGCAGATGATCTCATTGGCTATAAGGCGTGTTCGCTCGATGGATTGCTTCAAGGTGAGATAATTGATCTTGATACGTCGACGGAGAATATTTTATTTATCATTGAACGCCCCGAAGGTAATACCTGTTTGGTTCCGGTTGTTGATGAGTTTATCAGCGATATAGATTCTGATAATAAGATTGTGACTTTTGATCTACCTGATGGATTGATAGATTGAATAGGACTTTATTTCTTTCGTTTTACTGAACGATTTTTTTATTCTGTATGTTAATATTTCAAGAAAAAATTGAAATATTACACAGATGCCACTTTTATTTCATGCCAACAGATTTGGACTAATTGCTTCGTTGCTGATTTGTCCGTGTAGCATATTTGCTATCGAAAAGTTTGATAGTCAGACTATGTTAACCGATGAGTCCGTACCGGGGTCATGGAGCTATCAGGCGGAATACGCTACCGAAATTCCATCGGACACTGACTGGTGGAAAAGTTTTGAGGATCCTATACTGGATTCAATAATTAATGTAGCTATTGCCAACAATTATGATGTTGCGATGGCTGCCAAGCGCATCAACATTGCTAATTATAATGTAAAAACAGCTCAGGCGGGTTTATATCCGCAGTTGAATCTCAATGCCGGATGGACAAAATCGCGTTCATCAGGCATGCTTGGTTCTCAGCCGGGGAATGCAAGTAATTCTTCATATTTTGATATGGGGCTCAATATGAGTTGGCAAGTCGATCTCTTCGGAAAGATTAGCTCTCAAGCAAAGGGGAAAGAGCTTTTGTATAAGGCATCTAAAGCAGAGTTTGACGGGGTCATGCTTTCGGTGGCATCATCAATCGCCCAGACTTATTTTCAATTAAGAGTGTGGCAGGCTGAGTTGCAGGTTGCTAATGAGCATTCAGAGCGACAGAGAAAGGTGGTTGCAATTGCCGAGGCTCGTTTTGAGTGCGAACTCGCATCTAAACTGGATGTTACCCAGGCACGTGGCGTCTACTACAGTACGCAAGCATCTATTCCCGTATTGGAAAATTCAATCAATACAGCAATTAATTCCTTAGCTCTGATGATGGGAGTGTATCCGGAGGACATACAATACACTCTTCGCGCGCCGGCAGCCCTCCCCGATTATCACCAGTTGATGCCCATTGGCGTGCCGGCAGATCTGATCAGACGCCGCCCTGATATCATCGCATCAGAAATGGAGCTTGCTTCTTATGCTCAGGCTCTTGGAGTTGCCAAAAAGGATTTCCTCCCTACGCTTACAATCAATGGGTCAATTGGAACTTCATCACATCGTATCAATGACATGTTTTCAAAAGAGTCGTTAGGATATAGCATTACCCCTACTCTTTCATGGACCGTATTCGATGGGCTTAGTCGAAAGTATAATAAAGCAATCGCACGCGAACAGCTTGAGGTCGCCATCGATTCATATAATCTGTCGGTTATGACAGCGATCAATGATGTAAACGATGCCTTGTCTTCATATACAGCTTCCATAAAGCATATAGACGCTCTTCAGCGTGTTATTGAGCAGTCGGATGAGTCGCTCAAACTTTCAATCGACCTATACAAAAATAGCTTAACGCAATTTTCGAATGTCGTAGATGCACAGATGAGCGTACTCGAAAATCAGAATTCACTAATTGTAGCCCATGGCCAGGCCCTCAGCAACATTGTTAAACTTTATGAAGCTATCGGTGGTGGCTGGTCTAATAATCTTTAAATCTCATACGCTATGAAACATAAACCTTACATTCTGATTAGCCTCCTGTTTGTCAGCAGTCTGGCTGTTATGACCGCATGTCATTCTAATACTTCGTCCGGTGATCATAATCGAGCTGCTACGCTGATGAAGATTGATGTAGCTTTGCCGGTGGTAGATTCTATCGTTTTACACAGGAGTTTTCCCGGTTATCTTGCAGCTGATAAAAACCTTGATATAGTAGCACGCGTCAATGGCTATCTGGTAGGTAAATATTTTACCGATGGTGAGTTTGTAAGAAAAGGTGAGAAACTGTTCTCGATTGAAGACACTCAATATAGGGATCAGTTGCAGCAGGCTCAAGCCCAGTTGCAATCAGCTATCGCTACTAATGAATATGCTACAAAGCACTATCACGCGATGAAAAAAGCGCTTGAAAGTGACGCTGTTTCGCAAATGGATGTGATTCAGGCTGAATCAGCATTGAATGAGAGCAAAGCAGCTATAGAGAGTGCAAAAGCAGCTGTGCAGACTGCGAGAACTACTCTGGGATATTGCACTGTATATGCTCCGTTTGAAGGAAAGGTGGCAGCTCCGCGCGTTTCAGAGGGTGACTATCTTGCCGGCGGAGGTAGCCCCGTAACGCTTACCACTATATTTAATGACAAGATCGTCAAGGCTAATATCTCTATCGAGGATGCGCTCTATCTGGCCATTTTAGACAATATGAAGAATAATAGTGTTGACTATGATTCTATTCCCGTCGCTTTTGCGGATACATTGCCTCATAAGTATTTCGGCAAACTCAGCTACGTAGCTCCTAATATCGATCAATCAACCGGCTCGCTCAACCTAAAGGTGGAAATTGATAACCCCTATGGTGAACTGAAGTCAGGCATGTATGCCATGGTCTATCTGCCTTTTGCTACAGATCCGGAGGCTATAATGGTAAAGGATGCTTCTATCGGTACGGATCAGCAGGGAAAGTATCTATATACACTCTCAGATTCTAATAGTGTAGTTTATACTCCCATCGAGATTGGCGAAATTGTCAATGACTCAATGCGAATTGTAAAGAAAGGAATTGACCGCGACACACGCTATGTCACCAAGGCTCTCCTAAAGGTTAGAGAAGGAATGACGGTTGATCCGGTAATGTCAAAGTAACGTAATAAAGGGATCGCTATGTTTTCCAAGTTTTTTATTGACAGGCCCATATTTGCGACAGTGCTTGCAATATTGATGGTCCTAGTTGGTCTTCTTACAGTGAAGACATTGTCTGTCGCGCAATATCCTGATATTACGCCTCCCACCGTTCAGGTATCAGCCGTTTACCCTGGAGCTGATGCTACTACTGTAGCAGAGACGGTCGGTGTGCCTATCGAAGAGCAGGTCAACGGAGTAGAGGGAATGATGTATATGAGCTCAAGTTCTAATTCGGATGGCTCATACAACCTGACAGTAACCTTTGAGACCGGTACAGATTTGGATATTGCTACTGTCAAAGTCCAGAACCGAGTCGCTCTCGCTGAGCCGAGTTTACCTTCATCTGTTAAACAACAAGGTGTTTCAGTCACATCCGAGGCTACAAATATCATATTGTTCGTAGCTATTGAGGGTGATAAAGAGCATCCTTATGACGCTCTGTATCTGACCAACTATGCCAAGCTGAATATTGTCGATGAACTCTCGCGGCTCGACGGAGTTGGTGGCGTCAATGCGTTTGGCGCCGGTGAATACAGCATGCGAATATGGCTTGATCCTGAAATGATGCGAGTCAGAGGCGTTACTCCCGCAGATGTTATGACTGCTATTCAGTCGCAGAATATGGAGGTGTCGGCAGGAAGCGTCGGTGCTCCTCCCGAGAATAATGGCGAGGCATTTCAGGTATCTCTCCTTGCCAAAGGTCAGCTTGTGACACCAAGCGAGTTTTCTAATATCATTATTAAGGCTGATGGAGTCAATATCCTGCGTCTTAAGGATATCGCGAAAGTCGATTTAGGTAGCGAAGACTACTCAAGTATTTCGCGTGTATCGGGAAAAGATGCCGGTCTGCTGGCAATATATCAGACTCCGGGAGCTAATGCGCTTAAGGTCGCATCGGAGGTGAAGGATAAATTGGCTGATCTCGAGCCGTATTTCCCTGTCGGTGTCAATTACCGAGTCATAATGAATACGACCGAATTTGTGACAGCTTCGATTGATGAGGTGTTGATCACATTCGTTGAGACTACTCTGATTGTGATGATAATCATCCTGATATTCTTGCAGAATCTGAGGGCAATGATTATTCCTATGCTGACGATTCCGGTCTCTTTGATCGCAACGTTCGCAGTAATGAAGCTTTTAGGATTTACGATAAATACACTGACTCTTTTCGGCCTTGTGTTGGCGATTGCTATTGTAGTCGACGATGCGATAGTCGTGGTGGAGGATTGTGCCCGAATAGTCGATGAGGGAAAAATGACGCCACGTCAGGCTGCGGAGAAGGCTATGCAGGAGTTACAGGGACCTGTCATCGGCGAAGTCCTTGTGTTACTTTCAGTATTTATCCCAACCGCGTTTATTAGCGGTATTACGGGAGAGCTGTATAAACAGTTCGCTCTTACTATTGCCGTGTCAACAGCTTTTTCCGGATTCAATGCTCTGACTTTCACCCCTGCAATGTGTGCCTTGTTTCTCAAAAAGCGTACACCTTCAAGATTCTGCTTGTACAGATGGTTTAATGCCGGATGGGCTAAGACTGTAGATCTTTATACAGCAACTATCTCAAAATTTCTGCAGAGACCTGTCGTAGCTATTTTTGCATATATCGTGCTTTGCGCAGTGGCATTCTGGGGATTTATCAAGTGGCCTACCTCCTATGTACCTTCAGAGGATATGGGTTACTTTATGACCTCCGTGCAGCTGCCGACGAATTCATCAATGGAGCGAACAGATCGTGTGATGCGGACTGTAACCGATAGCATACTCGCGCAGCCTGAAGTCGATGATGTAGTCTCTCTTACCGGTATGTCTTTCTTAGGTGGAGGTAATGGAAGTAATTATGGTTCATTCTTTGTAGTGCTTAAACCTTGGACTGAACGAAAAGGAAGTGACCACTCAGCGGATGCTATAATTGACCGCCTAAACCACAAGTTGACAGGTATACAGGAAGCACAGATTTTCTCAATAAATCCTCCTGCTATTCCCGGATTAGGCCTGTCATCAGGATTACAGATGCAGCTGCTTGATATTAATAATCTTGGTCCGAAGGAGATGAAGCAGGCATTAGCTGAGATATCTGATGCTGCATCAAAGGATCCACGTATCTATTCAGTGACATCTCTCTATGAAGGTGAGGTACCGCAATACACTTTGAGTATCGATCGTGATAAGGTGAAAATGATGGGTCTGACCCTCAACTCGGTTTTCTCTACCCTATCCTCTTATATGGGTGGTAGCTATGTGAATGATTTCGTCGAGTTTGGCCGTGTATATCAGGTGAAGTTGAGCGCAAACAGTAGAGCCCGAAACCGAGAGTATGATGTTCTGAAGCTGACCGTGCGGAATCAGGATGGCAAGGAAGTTCCGTTTGCCTCATTTACCACGATTAAACCGACTATGGGGCAATCCACAGTCAGCAGATATAATATGTATAATACAGCATCTCTGACAGCAACTCCGGCTAGGAATGTCAGCTCTTCGGATGCTATTGATGCGATGAAGACAATTGTCGAGGAGGTTGTCGGCAGCAACTATTCCTATGCATGGACCGGAGAGGCTTATCAAGAGACACAGGCCGGAACTACGATTTCTGCTGTGTTGATCTTTGCGGTAATTATTACGATCCTGGTACTTGCCGCTCAATATGAGAGCTGGACCGATCCTATTGCGGTAGTGATTTCTATGCCAACAGCCATATTAGGGACTGTCTTAGGCTGTGTTATTATGAATCAGAGCATAAGTATATATACTCAGATCGGTATTATACTATTGCTGGGTCTATCGGCAAAGAATGCGATATTAATTGTAGAGTATGCAGTTGATTTCCGCAAGTCGGGTGAATCAATCCGACAGGCCGCTCTCGATGCCGGGCGTATACGTTTCCGACCTATTATGATGACAGCACTTGCATTTGTATTTGGTGTCATGCCGATGTTATTTGCAACTGGAGCCGGTGCTAAGAGCCGTATCTCGCTGGGAGCTGCCGTTGTGTTTGGTATGGCTGTAAATGCTATTGTCGGTACGCTGTTCGTGCCAAACTTCTGGGAACTGCTTGAAAAATTCCAGGAGAAGTATCTTTCCCACGTGTTTGGCGGTAATTCGGCACATGCGACAGCTCCAGATTCAATGACCTCAACTGATGATAAAGAAACTGTATAAGTACTTAGAGTAAGTATTTGTCATAGACAGGCCTGAGAAACTTGATCTCGGGCCTGTTTCTCGACAGGATGGTTAGTGGGTAATGATCTTATATAAAAAAGTTAGAGGCGGCATCAAGTGATGTCGCCTCTATTGATTGACGATGGAGTTAGGCTTATTCAGCAGCTTCCTCTGCGGGAGCAGCTTCTTCAGCAGCCGCTTCTGCTTCAGCAGCAGCCTTTGCAGCTGCGATTTCAGCGAGTTTCTTAGCTACGGCTTCAGCTTTAGCCTTGTTCTTTGCCTGTTCTTCTTCAAGACGCTGCTTTGCAGCAAGCTCTTTCTTAGAAGCCATTGAAGTCTTCAGTGCGTCAACAGCTGCCTGTTTTTTCTGCTTCCAAGCAGCGAAGCGACGTTCTGCTTCAGCTTCGTCAAAAGCACCCTTCTTGACACCACCCTGGAGGTGCTTCATCAGGAGGACACCCTCTTGAGAAAGAATGCATCGTACTGTGTCGGTGGGCTGAGCACCAACGTTCACCCAATACAAAGCCCGTTCGAAATTCAATGTTATTGTAGCAGGATTAGTGTTCGGGTTGTAGGAACCTATCCTTTCAATAAACTTACCATCTCGTGGTGCCCTGCTATCGGCGATTACAATAGGATAAAACGCATAGTTCTTGCGACCATGACGCTGTAATCTGATTTTTGTTGCCATTGTTAATTATTAAAATTTGGTTTTGTATTGATTAGCGACTGCAAAGGTAGGCTTTTATTTGCTTATAGACAAGTTTTTTTGTAAAAAAAATCCGCCAAAACCGGTTTGGTTAAGGCGGATTCTTTTAAGAATATTTACTCAATTAGTTTTCCTGGAGTTTTTTGATGCGATCCATATTTTCAGCATCGTTGAGGAAGTAGTAGATTGAGCGAAGGTTGGCCAGTGATGTGTGGCTGTTTTCTGGATCTACCTCGTAGGCTTTTTCGAAGTAAGTAGCTGCTTCGCGGAGCATGGGATCTACGACTTCGGCCTTGTGCTTGTTGTATTCAGGTGTTGAGAAGCTGTTTGCAGACTCGTCGAGAGCGGCTGCTTTTTCAAATAAAAGCTGACCGAGCTGGATATTAGCCATTGTGTGCTCGGGATTGATTGCAATACATTTCTTGAACATCTCAACTGCTTTGTCGGCAGTAACAGGTGAGCCTTCTTCATTTTCATATACAACACCGAGAATGAAGTATAGCTGTGCATTCTGAGGATCAGCTTCGATATACTTGTTAAGCATGGTCTCTGCTTCAGCATAGTTGCCCTGGTGCATCATGTTGTTGATGATGTTACCGATGTAACGGTCATCTTCTGCACCATAGATGGGGTATGCCATTTCAGCATATTTTGCGATAATGGCTGTGCGGATGCTGTCGGGATAGTTTGCGGCAGCTGCCATAGCGAAGTCATACACATTCTTTGTTGTATTGCCCATTGCAATAGCGCGGTCGAATGAGCGGAGTGTGTTATCCCAATCCTCGAGGTTGAAGGCTGCGAGACCCTGATTGAATGAGATTACATTAAGTACAGAGTCAGGAAGAGCTACAGGAGCATTTGCACCAAGAACGGGATCGGTCGGTACGCTGAAGAGGAGCTCCCATGCGTCATAAGCGCCTTTGTAGTCCTTTTCACCCCAGAGGAGGATAGCGGCATTGTCAAACTGAGGATATGCCTTGCCGATCAGTTTGATGATGTCCTTAGAATATTTGGTTTTCACTTTACCCTTTGCATCGGCTACTGTGTCAAGTGAGAGTGCTTTTACGAGATATCCGTAGCTGTCGATGAGCGCGTGTCCCATTTCAGGGATATTGACTGTCATGCCGGCGCGATTCTCGATATCTTTTTTCTCGTAGAAGTCAACACCATATTTACCTGCAATAAAATAAGGATATGCGGTTTCAGCAGTTTCCTCATTAGAGAATGCGGGAGTAAGAGCTTTCACTTGTGCGGGGTAATTGTCAACTTTTGATTTGAGATTACGCTCTACTTCCTTGACGAGAGATGTCTGAGCGGAAGCAGATATCGCTGATAACAGGCCCAGGCCCAAAATCAATTCTTTTTTCATGTGCTTACTATTTTGGATATTAGAAATTCAAGTTTATTCTTCTGTGTCTGAGTACTGTGAGTCGTCAGAGTCTGAGTCTACTTCGTTTTCATCGTCAAGTTCGAGTTCAACGTCGATCTCTTCAAGATTTTCTTCAATCGGAGGAAGTTCCTGCAGGTCGGTTTCGATTGCCTCTACCTCTTCCTCAGGCTCAGAAGTAACGCAGCATACAGATGCGATCTCATCACCGCGCTTATCAAGGTTGATGAGACGGACACCCTGTGTGGCGCGACCCATGACGCGAATGTCGCTGACGTGGAATCGGAGCGTGATGCCTGACTTATTGATGATAACAAGGTCATTGTCGTCATTTACAGAGTCGAATGCTACAAGGTAGCCGGTCTTTTCTGTGACGTTGATGGTCTTCACTCCCTTACCGCCACGGTTGGTGACACGATAATCCTCAAGGAGTGAGCGCTTGCCGTAGCCTTGTTCAGAGATAACCATAACGTTATTAGTGGTATCTGAAGACATACATATCAGGCCGATCACTTCGTCATCCGCGCCATCGAGAGTCATGCCTCGAACACCGGTAGAGACACGTCCCATAGTTCTGACTTTAGATTCGTGGAAGCGGATTGCCCTACCCTTTCGACAAGCCATCAGGATCTCAGTATTGCCGTCAGTGAGATCGACGCCGATCACCCTATCGCCTTCACGGATCACGATGGCTTTCTTGCCTCGGGCATCGACGCGCGCATATTCTTTAAGCGATGTCTTCTTGATGACGCCGTTTTTCGTAGCGAAAATGAGGTTGTGGCTATTTGTGAATTCTTCGTTGTTGAGTTCCTTACAGCTGATGACAGCATTGACTGCATCGTCTGCTTCGATATTGAGCAGGTTCTGAATAGCACGTCCCTTAGTGTTCTTACCGCCTTCGGGGATTTCATAAACCTTCATCTTATAGACTAATCCCTTGCTTGTAAAGAACAGCAGGCTGCAGTGCATTGATGCGGGATAGATGTGTTCGATAAAGTCTTCTTCACGAGTATGACTTCCGCGTGAACCAACGCCACCACGATTTTGAGCTCTAAATTCGCTCAGTGCTGTGCGCTTGATATATCCCAGATGAGAAATGGTGATAATCATATCGTCATCGGCATAGAAGTCTTCAGCGTTGAAGTCGCCTGCGGTATAGTCGATATCTGTCTTACGCTTATCGCCATAGGTGTCGCGCACTTCGATTAGCTCGCTCTTGATAAGTTCGCGACATACAGCGTCATTGTTGAGGATTTCGTTTAGCCGCTCGATTTCTTTCTGCAGATCTGCATATTCAGCCTGAAGTTTGTCCTGTTCCAGACCGGTCAGCTGCTTGAGGCGCATATCGACGATGGCCTGTGTCTGAGGATCTGTCAGCGAGAATGTCTCTGCAAGTCTTGCACGAGCTTCTTCTGTCGAAGCGGATGAACGTATTATGTGGATCACATCGTCGATATTCTTCGAGGCAATAATGAGTCCTTCCAGAATGTGTGCACGTTCCTGAGCTTTGCGCAGCTCGTGTTGTGTACGACGGGTTACTACTTCATGGCGGTGATCGACGAAAGCCTGAAGGATCTCTTTCAAGTTAAGAGTCTTGGGGCGGCCTTTGACGAGCGCAACATTGTTGACAGGGAACGAAGCCTGCATCTGTGTCATTTTGTAAAGCTTATTGAGGACTACTTTGGCATTAGCGTCCTGCTTTATCTTAATGACAATGTGCATGCCCTTATAGTTACTGCCATCGCGGAGATCCGAGATGCCATCGATCTTCTTATCGTTGACCAGGTCGGCGATATTTTCGATCAGTTTAGCCTTATTAACGCCGTAGGGAATTTCGGTAACGATAATTTCCTCGTGGTCTTTTTCCTGAACGATCTCTGCTTTCGCACGGATATTGATGCTGCCGCGACCTGTCTCATAGGCGTCTACCACACCATTGTATCCGTAGATAGTGCCACCAGTGGGGAAGTCGGGAGCGGGGATGATCTTCATGAGATCCTGGACGCTGAGTTCAGGATTGTCTATCAGTGCTACGCAGGCATTGATTGATTCGGTAAGGTTGTGGGGAGGCATGTTGGTGGCCATACCTACGGCGATACCTGAGGCTCCGTTTACGAGTAGATTGGGAAATCTGTTAGGCAAAACTACCGGCTCCTGACGAGAGTTGTCGTAGTTGGGCTGGAAGTCAACTGTGTCAGCGTCAATATCTGCAAGCATTTCTTCACCGATTTTTTCGAGACGAACCTCGGTGTAACGCATGGCTGCGGGACCATCACCATCGACAGAACCGAAGTTGCCATGACCGTCGACGAGTGTGTATCTGAGTGACCAGGGCTGAGCCATGCGGACAACAGTGCCATAGATTGATGAGTCGCCGTGGGGATGGTATTTACCCATGACCTCACCCACGCAATTGGCTGATTTCTTGTGGGGGTGTGAGGATGTATTGCCCATCTCGTTCATACCGAACAATACGCGGCGATGTACAGGCTTAAGGCCATCGCGGACATCCGGCAATGCACGTGATACGATTACCGACATCGAGTAGTCGATGTAGGCGGTCTTCATTTCATTTTCAATATTGATCTTTAGAATACGATCTTCTCCAATCATTGTTTCTTTGCTTGTTAGTTGTGCAGATTCTGAGGCACTCTTTACGGTGCGTCTAAGAATGTCAATTATCAGACAAAGGTAATTAAAAAAATCCAAATCTGTATAATTTTAGCACCTAAAAATCTGCCACTGAAAAATGTGACTTTATGAGCCATTTAAGTTTTTTTTAATGTGGATTGGCACAAAAATTGCACTTCATGCGTTATATACTTGCACACATAAAAAGAAAGACTTGGTAAATGAATGTAATTTATTCTGATAATCTAAAGGAGTCACTCGAAAAAAGCCGACAGGAAGCTGTAAGGCATAATAACGCAGTCTTGACTCCTGCACACCTTTTGCTTGCGTTGCTGTCAGAGTCTGGCGGACGGGTTATGTCGATCATTGATCGGTGTACAACCTCGTCATCGGCATCCGCTCTGCGTCAGCAATTGGATGATTCCTTATATAATCCCGGGGCAATCGTTTCCGGAGAAATTGAATTGAGTGAAATCGTAAACAGACTTATAAAATTAAGTGTACTCGAAGCTCGTATGCTTAAAAGTGAAGTGGTTGATACCGAACATCTATTGCTTGCTATTTTCCATAATTCAGAGGTTCAGTCAATGGATTTTATGCGTCCGTTCCGTCAGGCAGGAATCGGCTACGAGTCTTTATGTAGCCTGATCTCAAATGGACATTCAGCCCCCGGAGTAGTCAGTGAGGCTACGGGTGACACCGATGATGATGAAGAAGCCGAAGATGAGCAGGAAGTTCGCTATACTTCTTCCGCCAAGACCTCTTCAGGAAAATCGGCCGCTTCAGGCGATACTCCTGTCCTTGACAAGTACGGAAACGACATGACGCTGGCAGCTGAAGAAGGACGGCTTGACCCCGTAATCGGACGTGAAGTCGAAATCGAGCGTCTTGCTCAGATTCTGAGTCGTCGTAAGAAGAATAATCCTGTGCTCATCGGCGAGCCCGGTGTCGGTAAGTCGGCTATCGTGGAGGGACTTGCCCTGAGGATCGTGCAGCGAAAAGTTTCACGTATCCTTTTCGATAAACGCGTCATCTCTCTTGACATGGCATCGCTTGTTGCGGGAACTAAGTTCCGCGGTCAATTTGAAGAGCGTATCAAAGCCATCCTCAACGAGCTGTCTAAGAACCCTAACATCATTCTGTTTATTGACGAGCTTCATACGATAGTAGGCGCAGGCAATCCCACCGGATCAATGGATGTTGCTAACCTTTTAAAGCCTGCGTTGGCCCGTGGTGAGATTCAGTGCATCGGCGCAACTACCCTTGATGAATATCGAAAGAATATTGAAAAGGATGGTGCTCTTGAGAGAAGATTCCAAAAGGTGATGGTAGAGCCCACCTCTGCGGAGGAAACGCTGACGATCCTTAATAATGTCAAGGATAAGTATGAATCTCACCATAATGTCAACTACACCGATGCTGCTTTAAAGGCATGTGTGACCCTGACAGACAGATATATGAGCGACCGGAATTTTCCCGACAAGGCTATTGATGCCTTGGATGAAGCCGGATCACGAGTCCATATATCCAATATCGTTGTGCCGGAAGAGATAGAGCGTCTTGAAGAGGAAGTGCGCGAGGCAAATGAGGCAAAACTCAAAGCCGCCAGAGCACAGAATTTTGAGAGCGCAGCCACATTCCGCGATAAAGCGACTAAGCTCAAGGAGTCTCTTGATGCGGCTAAAGCAAAATGGGAAGCTGAGCTGAATGATAATCGCGTTACAGTCGATGAAGATAAGGTAGCAGAGGTTGTGGCTATGATGACCGGTGTCCCCGTTCAGCGTATCGCACAGGCCGAGGGAAAGCGCCTCAATGAGATGGCTCCCACTCTCATGTCTCAGATTATTGGTCAGGATCCTGCTATTGAGAAGATCGTCAAGGCGATTCGTCGAAATAGAGCCGGACTGAAAGATCCTAACAAGCCAATCGGCACCTTCATGTTCCTTGGCCCGACAGGTGTCGGCAAGACGCATCTGGCAAAGAAACTGGCAGAATACCTATTTGATTCGGCTGATACCCTTATTCGCATTGATATGAGCGAATATATGGAGAAGTTTACCGTGTCGCGCCTTGTCGGAGCGCCTCCCGGATATGTTGGTTACGAAGAAGGTGGACAGTTGACCGAGAAAGTGCGGCGTCGCCCCTACTCTGTTGTCCTTCTTGACGAAATTGAGAAGGCTCACCCCGATGTATTCAATCTATTGCTTCAGGTAATGGATGAAGGTAGACTGACTGATAGCCTCGGCAGAAGGATTGATTTTAAGAATACTCTTATAATCATGACATCCAATATCGGAACACGTCAGCTTAAGGATTTCGGTAGCGGTGTAGGTTTCACCAC
>JAAVFS010000105.1 GCA_014800605.1 Bacteroidales bacterium
ACAGCCTACTTCCAGAGCCGCTTCAGCCACCGCATCCTGCGCCACATCCTCAACTCGGCCGGCATTATCCGCTTCCCCGAGCATCAGTGTGACATGGTACGCCTCGGCATTGGCCTCTACGGCATCCACATCCTCCCCGACGGCAGCGACGCCGCCCTGGAACGGGTGAGCTCCCTCCGCTCGGTCATCATCTCCATCCGCGACTGGCCCGCCGGCACCACCATAGGCTACAACCGCCGCGGACGCCTCACGCGCCCCTCCCGCATAGCCACAATCCCCATAGGCTATGCCGACGGCCTTGACCGCCATCTGGGCTACGGCAACCTCTCGGTCAACGTCAACGGCCATCCCTGCCCCACTGTGGGAAGCATCTGCATGGACGTGATGATGATTGACGTCACTGACGCGCCCTGCGCCGTGGGTGACCGTGTGGAGCTCTTCGGCAACGAGGTGCCCACCGAAGAGGTGGCCTCCTCACTCACCACCATCCCTTATGAAATTCTCACCTCGGTGTCGCGCCGCGTAAAGCGCGTCTACTATCGTGAATAATAACTCCCCTCTCGAATTTGGAACAGAACATAACAGTTAAAGGCGCACGTGTCAACAACCTGCGCAACATAAATGTGGAAGTGCCGCGAGGCAAGCTCGTGGTCATCACCGGTCTCAGCGGCAGCGGAAAGTCGTCGCTGGCATTTGACACTCTCTATGCCGAGGGACAGCGTCGCTACGTGGAGAGCCTCAGCGCCTACGCCCGCCAGTTTCTGGGCAAGATGGCAAAGCCTGAGGCCGACTTCATCAAGGGCCTTCCCCCCGCCATCGCCATAGAGCAGAAGGTCAACACCCGCAACCCCCGAAGCACCGTGGGAACCTCCACGGAAATCTATGACTACCTGCGCCTGCTCTTTGCCCGCGTGGGTCGCACCATCTCGCCCGTGTCAGGCACCGAGGTCAGGAAGCACACCGTTGACGATGTGGTGGCCGCTGCCTGCGCCTACCCCGACGGCACCCGAATAGCCGTCAGCGCCCCCATCGTGCTACCCGAAGGGCGAGCCTTCGCAACCCAGCTCGACATCTACGCCAAGGAGGGCTACTCGCGCCTGCTCCACACCGCCTCAGGCCGCTTCGTCACCATCGAGGAGCTGAAAGCCGATGCTCCGGCATCCCCGGAGGGCTACGAACTGCTCATTGACCGCCTGGCCGTGAGCAGCGACGCCGACGAGACGAGCCGCCTGGCCGACTCCGTGGAAACCGCCTTCTTCGAGGGGCGTGACCGCGCAGCCCTGTGGGTGTGGGAGCCTGACGCCGAGCCCCGCCGCCTTGACTTCTCAAAGCGCTTCGAGGCCGACGGCATCACCTTCCCCGAGCCCTCTGACCTCCTCTTTAACTTCAACAATCCTTACGGCGCATGCCCCCGCTGCGAGGGCTTCGGCCGCGTCATCGGAATCGATGAGAAGCTCGTGGTGCCTGACCCCACGCTCTCGGTCTATGACGACGCTGTGGTGTGCTGGCGCGGAGAGAAGATGAGCAAATGGAAGGCCGACCTCATTGCCGTGGCCTCACGCGCTGACTTCCCCATCCATCGCCCTTACATTGACCTCACCCCTGAGCAGAAAGACTTCCTCTGGCACGGCGGCCACGGTTTCGGAGGCATTGACGGCTTCTTCAAGATGGTGGAGGAGAACCAGTATAAAATCCAGTATCGCGTCATGCTGGCCCGCTATCGCGGCAAGACGCTCTGCCCGGTGTGTCACGGCAAGCGCCTGCGCCCCGAGGCCTCCAACGTGCGCATAGCCTCGCGCACCATCACTGACCTTGTCACCATGCCCGTCAGCGAGCTCCGCGCCTTCTTCGCATCGCTCACCCTCTCTGACACCGAAGCGCGCATAGCATCGCGCCTGCTCACCGAAATCACCAACCGCCTGAGCTTCCTTGACGATGTGGGCCTGGGCTATCTCACCCTTGACCGCCTGTCGTCGTCGCTCTCCGGCGGCGAGAGCCAGCGCATCAACCTGGCCACCTCGCTGGGCAGCGCTCTGGTGGGCTCGCTCTACATCCTCGACGAGCCCAGCATCGGCCTCCATTCGCGCGACACACGCCGTCTCATCAGTGTGCTCCGCCGCCTCCAGTCCATCGGCAACACGGTGGTCATCGTGGAGCATGACGAAGAGATTATGCGTGAGGCCGACTGGATTATCGACGTGGGCCCCGACGCCGGGCGCCACGGCGGCGAAATAGTCTTTGCCGGCCCCCCCGAGAAGCTCCCCGAGGCCTCGCGGAGCTACACCGCACGCTATCTCACCGGCGCGCTCTCCATCCCCGTCCCCAAGCAGCGCCGCAAGTGGACTGACTATATCGAGGTGGAGGGTGCGCGCGAGCACAATCTGCAGAACGTCACCGCCCGCTTCCCACTGGGTGTGATGACGGCCGTGACGGGTGTGAGCGGCTCAGGCAAGTCAACCCTGGTGCGCGACATCCTCTATCGGGCCATGGTGCGCCATCTGGGCGATCCCGCCGACGCTCCCGGCACTTTCAAGGGCCTCCGCGGCGACATGAACCGCATCAAGGCCATTGAGTTCATTGACCAGAACCCCATCGGCAAGTCATCGCGCTCAAACCCCGCCACATATCTCAAGGCCTACGACGAAATCCGCAAGCTCTTCGCTGACCAGCAGGGAGCCAAGCAGATGGGCTTCTCGCCGTCCTACTTCTCGTTCAACGCCGAGGGGGGCCGCTGCGAGGAGTGCAAGGGCGAGGGCACCATCACCATCGAGATGCAGTTTATGGCTGACATCACCATCCCCTGCGAGAGCTGCCACGGGCAGCGCTTCAAGCGCGAGGTGCTTGACGTGCGCTATCGCGACCGCTCCATCGCCGATGTGCTGGACATGACTGTCAACCAGGCCATTGAATTCTTCAGCGAGGGCTCCGGCTCCACTGAGCGCAAGATTGTCAAGCGCCTGCAGCCGCTGGCCGACGTGGGCCTGGGCTACATCAAGCTCGGCCAGAGCTCCTCAACCCTCTCCGGCGGCGAGAACCAGCGCGTGAAACTGGCCTTCTACCTCGCCGGCGAGAGCCGCGAACCCACAATGTTCATCTTCGACGAACCCACCACCGGTCTCCATTTCCACGACATCACAAAGCTCCTCGACTCCTTCTCGCGCCTCATTGCCAAGGGCCACACGGTCATTGTCATCGAGCACAACATGGACGTCATCAAATGCGCTGACCATGTGATAGACATAGGGCCGGAGGGCGGCGACGCCGGCGGTCAAATCGTGGCCGAGGGTACCCCCGAACAGATTGCCGCCAACCCCGCGAGCCACACCGGCCGCTATCTCGCCGAGAAGCTCCGCTGATGCGGAGCCTCCCGGGCGGGAGGGGAGGAAGTGAAGCCTCAGAAGCTGAAGCTCACTCCGATTGAAGGTATAATGGCATGTGCCTTATAGTCAGCGGTGAAGGTTGCCTCGGCGGGCAGCCCGAGCTGAGGCATTGAGGCAGCCAGGAGGTCGGTGTAGGTCACCGATGCATTGTCCTTGCCGCAACCGGCCACATACATGAACGCCACATCCACACTCAGCTGAGGGATGGGACGGAACGACAGGCCCACAGCCGGCTCAATCTTGGTCATGCCGGGGGTCTCGGGGTTATAGTGGTCTGAATTGACGGGGGTGGTGTCGACCATCACGCCGGCTCTCACGTCGAGGCGGCTCGTGGCGGCATACTGCGCGCCCAGGGCCACGGCCCACGCATTGCTGTAGTTCTTGGGCAGATGCTGATTGTAAGGGGTCAGCTGCTCGCTCAGAAACTCCACATCGAGGCTCTTGTAGGCGTTCCAGCCGGTCAGGCGGCCGTCAAGGGCCAGCGTGAGCCCCTTCACGGGCTTCCATGATGCGCCAAGCGAGAGCACCCACGGTGCGGGCATCTCAGCGCGGAAGTTGGCGTGGTCAAGCACATCGAGGGTCTCGCCAAGAAGCTGGCGGGCCACCTCGTTGGCATAGGTCAGCGACGCATCGCCGGCCTTCACTTTCATGTCAACCTGCGAGCGGAACGATGCGCCCACAGTGACAGTGCGGGTCACATCCCACATTGCGCCGACATTGATTCCGCAACGCAAACCCGCACTGCCATTGAGATTGAGCGACGCCGGAGTGGTATCGCCGAAGGGGGCGCCCATGCCAAGAGCCGTGGTGAGACGGTCAAGGGTTGATGCGCTCACAAGTCCTTTGTTGAGATCAACCGAGCCCCATGAGATGGTAAGGCCCGCGCCCACCGAGAGGTTGGGAAGCACGCGCCATGCCACGGTGGGCTGCACGGTGTAGACCTTCAGCGACACGTTTTGGCTCAGCACTGCCCCGGGCCAGTTGTCGGTCCAGTTGATTGATGAGCCGTAAGGGGTGTAGAAGGTGATACCGGCCTTTATATTCCTGTTGATTGAGAATGCCGCACTCGCCATCAGCGGCGTACTGGCGGTGTTGTCGGTGGTGTAGGTCTGCCCGTCAACGGTTGCCTTGGCAGTGGCCATGATGGGGGTGAAGGAGGCCGAAAGGTCAAGCGTGCGGTCCATAAAGCCCAGGCCCGCGGGGTTGAAGTACATGCTTTCGGCATCCAGATGCAGGGCGGCTCCGGTGTGAGCCATGCCCAACTGCTTTGTCGAGAGGGTGTTTACCTGATAACCTTCGGCGGCGGCGCCGAGGGCAACGGCCACGCCCAGCGCGGCAAGTGTCAGTCGTTTCATATGCTTTCTTTTTGGTTTGAGGCCGCAAAGGTAGGCATATTTTTCTAAACATCCGATTTTTTGTCCTTATTTTCCTCGCTCAATGGTCAAGGGCGCTGAGCAGGCGAGTGTCCTCGGGGGTGAAGCCGGAGGCGGTGAGAGCCACGGCTTCGTTGTGGTCGTTGAGATACACCCGCTTGTGCTCCTTGAAGCGGGGCGAGGCCACGGAGTAGGTGGCATCGGCCTTCGGGGTCACCACTCCGGCAATGTCGAGCGCCGTAGGAAAGAAGGTGCTGTTGGAGGGGATGCGGGCCCGGGCATGGCGCGTCAGCTGCGCGTCGGCCTGTGGATAGCGGGCGCGGTAGCTGTCTGACAGCCACACCAGGAAGGGCACTCTGAGCTGATAGAACGACGGGCATGGCGAGGCGTGGAGAAACTGATGGCGGGCATCGTCAAAGATATCCTCTCCGTGGTCGCTGGTGTAGACCATCGCGGCCACTCCGGGCTGCTTGCCAAGCGAAATCAGCACATGGTCAAGCATTCGGTCAGTCAGGGCTATGGTGTTGTCGTAGGCGTTGATGAGCTGGGGGCGGTTTTCCACGTTTGCCTCGGAATTTTCGTCGGGTGTAAAATATATGTCGTCGGCTGGCAGGCGGTCGCGGTAGTTGAAATGCGAGCCATATGAATGCAGCACGATAAAGAGCTTATTGCTGGGGGATGTTTCGATGAAGCGTTTGAGGGGCGCGATGAGGTCAAGGTCGT
>JAAVFS010000106.1 GCA_014800605.1 Bacteroidales bacterium
GTGTGGATACCATCGACAGGTTTTTCTGATGCAATCCAACCATCAGATTGACCATAGACTTTTAAAGGGAAAACCAGATTTCCAGTTAATTTGTCGAATGATTTATCGGAAGACCAATCATAACCAATGATACATCTATTTGTACCAAAAGTATTAAAGTAAAAACCACTATTTTTATCGAGATAATACTGTGGTTCGGCATAAGTTATGTTAGTGACTGCTAACATAATAATTGAGCAAATTATTTGAAATATTCTCATGATGATAAAAAATTACGAATGAAATTTATATGTTTTTTTTACCTTAATTTGATGTAATAAAGTTCTCACCATTATTTTTGATGAGTCTTTACTATAAACCCAACGAATGGTAAGACTCCTATACCGGTGGCATTATTTTCTTTGAAAATAAAAGATGTTATTATAGCAGTTTTTTAATTTCATTTAATCGTTGGTCGATTTGTGCTTGATGATTGTTAATAAAATTCATCAAGTCCTGATGCATAGACTTATCAACTATAGTTTGATTTAAACAGCATGCTTTACCTTTGATTACCGCAATTTCAAGAATTGCAAGGTCTAATAGTCTAAGAAGTGGAATCTCCTCGCTTTGACGAGACCACCTGTTACCGGAACGGCGAATTGCCTTTGCGGAAAAATCGGTTGAATCCCATTGTGCGGAACCAATCGACAAATAATGAGTGTCACCGTAACCTGATGATATGTCATTATTTTGGTAATCAACTGCAACAATAGGATGGTGCTTCAAATGAATAGGTACAGGCATAGTACAATAAAATAAAAATGGGTCAATGTAAAAAAGAGGTTGTTAAATTTTAGGGTTAGGAGGGTATGACACTAACTCTGAAAGATTCTGGAATTTACTATCTGTATAATTAGCTGTCCCGTCGCCTTTTATATGGATACACGATGGACAATCTACAGCCATAGCGCCTAAAATTAAATTTACACTCGAGTAGCTTTTTAACAATTCAACCGACTTTTGCATCTGACCCGAATTACGGCTTGAGCCGGAATTGTCAATTTTTGTTGAATAGTCCACTAATATAATTTCTAAGCCTGACGGTACACCTTCTTGGATATTCCGAAAGCGTGCCCATGGGATGATATTCCTGTACTTGTCTTTTGTGCCCTCTTGAACCCAAAGAGTTGCATTGTAGTAAGCAGAATACTATACTACAAGATTGTTGTGATAAAAATAAGGACAATTATTTTTTTTCATTTATAAGTCAATGCCGCGGTCACCCTCTCGTTGGCGTGATTGGTTTATAATAGAAAAAAGCGTAGGGATCTGTATCTGTTACCGTCCTACAACTGGAGGCTTCTCGCATTGCCCATCAATAGTCGGACGGCAACGCAGAAGCCCACGCTTGTATATGCAATCATTGCATCCGGCATAGCCTTGACAAAGGCTATGGTCAGACACAGATATTACATATCCACGGGCATCTACCGTTGCTCCTCCTTGACTATTGATTGAAATTTTGCGAGAATTTCCAGTTGTCAAGAATCAGCGCGGATAAACGCTTTTATGTATTTTCACTACATCCCGCTCCGCTTAACCCCAGACCGGGGCTTCTGCGAGGCGGCCTGCGGCATCAAAGTTACAAAATTCTTATAAAACGGCAAAGTGAAAATTTGACTTTTTAAAGATTGATCTTCAATGAATTTGTAATTTATTATAGTTGGGAATTCAATTATAAAATTCGTTGACCAACAGTCTACCCAAATCTCCTAACTGGCTGAACTGATGTCACATACTATAGCGCCGTAGGCCAGTCTTGAAGATTAAGACATACTTCTAATACATAAAGACGCTAGGGAGTTCGGTCATTTACACCACTTTACGTGTACATATAAACAGGTTTAGAGGTCAGAGCTTTTGTGTAGTATCGATAAATGATTAACAAAATTTAGATGTTTGGGAAAGGAATTTTGTCTATCTTTGTGTTATAAAGATATAGCGATAGTCGCTATGGTCATCTCTTGAGTGAGATGCTGACTATGATTTAATTTATTGCCACATCAGAGTTGATTGGGAAACTCTTCAAATCAAATGAAATGCCGAGACAAGCTTAGTTATCTGATGGCGGGCCCCACTCTCAGTTTTGCTGAGGGGCTTTTTAAGCAAGGCGGATTACAAAGGATGACGAGCACTCAAATCCTGTCTATTCGGAGTTTCATCGCATCCTTTGATGTGGTTCTTATACCGACAGTCCTGGAGTAACTCTCTTTGGACTGTTGTTTTATATATACGACTATGGAACTTAGACAGCAGGATGTAACACGATATGTCGAGCCGCTCAGAGAAGGCGGTTCGCTGCCGGCATTGGTCGAAGCTGATGACGGCTTTACTTATGCGCTGAAATTCAAGGGCGGTGGTCACGGGCCGAAGGTCCTTCTCTCGGAGCTTATCGGAGGTGAAGTGGCTCGTGCTGCGGGTCTCAAGGTGCCGGAGCTTGTGTTCCTGGATCTCGATAGCCGCTATGGCATTACGGAGGCTGACGAGGAGGTCAGGGAGCTACTTGAGGCCTCTCGTGGAGTGAATCTGGGACTGCACTTTTTGAAGGGTTCATTTACCCTTGATCCGTACGCCAATCCTGTAGATGAGTTTCTGGCATCGAAGATAGTCTGGCTTGATGCCTTTCTTATGAATGTAGACCGTACGGTCAAGAATACCAACATGCTCGTTTGGAAAGGTGAGCCTTGGCTGATAGATCATGGAGCTTCACTATATTTCCACCATAACTGGGAATCGAGAATGCAGGCTGCGTCATCGCCGTTCCCCTATATCAAGGATCATGTGTTTATTCACAAGGCTTCAAAACTTGATGAAGCAGACAAATATATGGCCGAGAAGATTACTCCCGAGTTGATACGTGAGATCGTGAGCCTTGTGCCTGATGAGTGGCTGACTTGGGAGGGGGCTGACCAGACTCCTGATGAGATCAGAGCGGATTATATTACCATCTTGACTGAGCGATTAAGGAATCGCGAAAGATTTGTTTCACAAGCAAAATCTGCCCACAATGGAGTTCGTATATGAATATGCTGTGATAAGATATGTCCCGGACATTGAACGGCAAGAATTTATCAATGTGGGGCTAATTATGATGTGCAAGCGTAAGCGCTGGGTACGGATCGTATTGCGTTTTGACGAAGAGCGTATTCGATTGTTTGATCCCGTCGTTGACCTTCATTGCTTAAGGAGGCAGCTAAATGCTATCGAGGAAATTGCGCTGGGAAACAAGGCATTCGGACCTGTAGCGATGTTTGAACCAGAGGAGCGATTCAGATGGATTACAGCTGTAAAGAGTGCTTGCATTCAGACTTCCCGCCCCCACCCCGGACTTACTGACAATCTGGAAGAAACGTTCCTACATCTTGTGGAGAGACTTGTGTAGCGATCTCGGAGATTGTCTAATGATATGTTAAAAAGCCTGCGAATAATTGCTAAAACATAATAAATATGTATATTTGTGGCAGAAATATAATTATTTAGCAATTACATGATCAAAAGCGCATTAGAAAAAGTAATCAGCGAAGATCTCGCTTCGATATGGAATATACTCGAGAGCGACGAAAAGCGTAGGATTATTGATGCGTTTACAATTCATAATTTTCGTAAAAACCAGATAGTCTATGCCGAAAGTGAGAATCCTGAGAATCTTTGGGTCTTGCTTAAAGGTAAGGTAAAGATATTTAAGGATGGCATTGGAGGGCGCCAGCAGATATTGCGACTGATTCGTCCGGTACAGTATTTCGGCTATCGAGCATACTTTGCCCGCGAGCCGTATGTCTCCAGTGCCGCTGCTTTTGAATCATCTACTTTAGGCGCGCTCCCGATGTCGCTGGTGGAGGAATTGATTCATAACAATAATCGTCTGGCGTGGTTCTTTATCCATGAGCTTTCGCGCAATCTTGGTGGTTCGGATACAAAGATCGTGAATCTCACTCAGAAGCATATCAGAGGTCGTCTGGCCGAAGCCTTGATCGTCCTTAAAGATAATTATGGATATGAGGATGATGACTCTACTCTACGTATCTATATGTCGCGCGAAGACTTGGCTAATCTGTCAAATATGACGACGAGCAATGCAATTCGCACCCTATCCGGATTCGTAGCTGAAAAGATTATTACAGTAGATGGCAGACGTATCTGCATCCTCAATGAGCAGATGCTCAGAAAGATCTCAAAGTTCGGATAATCGGCGAATCAGTTTACCACTTGATGTAGTCTTGAATTTATCGACCCATAATATCTCCCGAGGTATCTCATGCCTGGGGAGTTTTTCTTTAAATATAGCTGATAAATAGGCCTCATAATCAGAGTCCTTTTCTCCGAGAATATATATCACAACTTTCTCGCCCCACTTTCGGTCAGAAACAGATGTGATATAGAATGGCCGAAAGATATATGCAGCCAATTTCTTTTCCAGAATCTCGGGATGTACTTTAAGGCCTCCGGATATGATCACATTGTCGTATCTCCCCAGCCAGCGGAAGGTTCGGTGGTCAATCAGGTCTATGACGTCGTTAGTCGTAATCTGTCGGAATGAGAATTTGGGTAGGTCGATCACGAGACAATCCCTATCATCTTTGTGGAATGAAATGTCGGGAAGTGCAGTGAAATGATTTTCTCGTTTAGAGATGTTCCGAAGTGCTACGTGTGAGCAGGTCTCGGTCATGCCATAGGTGGCATATACGTTTGACGGGATCTCTCTGATTTTGAATTCCCATTCGACATGTATCGGAGCGCCACCTATTATTATGTTGGATATCGGCTGGGGATTGTCGATCAGTGACTCAATCTGTGCGGGGACAATCGGCAGGAGTGTAATCTCAGGATATTGTTGCACCAAAGGCCTGGATGACGGCTGCTCAAATTGCAGTGTTGCACCAGACATTAGCGCCCTGACTATCATCATTTTTCCAGCTATATATGAAGCGGAAAGCGGACAGACTAAAAACGATTTATCAGATATCCCGAAGTATTGATTTGTAGCTAAGGCAGAGACCTCCATATCCTTTTTCAGTAGATGGATCTCTTTCGGATTGCCTGTAGAGCCTGAGGTATAAGCGGTGATGTAATCTGAATGATTGGTCCACTCCTTCAGAAACTCAATCGCTTCTAATGTCGGATTAATTAGTTTGTCCATTGCAGGTGACTTAGATCCCACGACTTATTGGGATCATACTTCAATTCAGAATGATTGACAAGGAGCGGAGACGTGATATTGTTAGTATATAACATTCCTGTGCCTAAGCCCTGGGGTATGGATATGTTTTTCGTAGATACCCATTGGGCAATGGCATTGAGTCCGATGTCTGACTCGAGTGCAGAAGTCGCCCACCAGCCGATCTCTCTGTCGACAGCGTCCTTGATCCAGCCATCGGCTGTTGAGAATCCTCCGCATAGAGAGGGCTTTAGGATAATGTATTGTGGGAGAATGGAATCGAGCAGCCAGCACCGATGATCATAGTTCATATTGCCAATCAGTTCCTCATCAAGCGCAATGGGAATAGGAGAATATCGGCATATCTCTTTCATTCCCTTCCACTGGTTAGGTTTGACCGGCTGCTCAAGTGAATGGATATCATACTTGGCCAGTCGATCGATGTGTCTGAGTGCATTGCCCGGAGTGAATGCACCGTTGGCATCAAGGCGTAGCTGAATATCGCGCTCGGAATATTCCTCTCGTATTAGTTTTAGCAGTTCAATTTCGGAATCGAAATCCAATGCTCCAATCTTGATCTTAATACATCGGTAGCCATCGGCAATTTTTTCTCTCAGGCGCGAACGCATTGTATTTATATCACCCATCCAGACCAATCCGTTGATTTCTATTCCCTTATCTTGGTGTATCCAATCAGTCGGGAATATGATTCGTTTGCCTCCGTTATGGAGATCATTGAAGGCGGTCTCGAGGCCAAAACGTATTGATGACTCCTTGATATCAGGTTGCGATATCTGCGAAATATTATCAGATATATACGCTATCTTTGATTGATAATCTACAGTGTCATCAGCCGAAAGCCCACGAAAAATGGCGCACTCCCCCACTCCATATCGTTCTGGGGCCTCTGTGTCCCAGACTTTTATGAAGTAGGTTTCCTTCTCAGTCATAGATTGCCGAGAAGTGATAGCGACGAAATTGAAGTTTAGCTGATAGCGGCAGTAAGCGGCTTTAAGCATCAACCGGGGAATTTGGTAAACTGGCTGAAATCAGGATCTCTCTTTTCGAGGAAGGCATTCTTGCCCTCCTGGGCTTCGGCCATCAGGTAATACATCAGGGTAGCATCGCCGGCAAATTCCATGAGACCGCGCTGGCCGTCAAGTTCGGCATTGAGTGCGCGCTTAATCATGCGGATAGCCATCGGTGAGCGCTTAAGGATGGTCTCGCACCATTCCACAGTCTCGTCCTCAAGCTTTTCGAGAGGTACGACCTTATTAACCATACCCATTTCAAGAGCTTCTGCTGCTGTATATTGGCGACACAGAAACCATATCTCTCGGGCTTTCTTCTGACCGACGCAACGAGCAAGATACGATGAACCGAATCCAGCATCGAAGCTACCGACTTTAGGACCTGTCTGTCCGAAGCGGGCATTTTCTGATGCGATAGTGAGGTCACAAACGACCTGAAGTACATTACCTCCGCCAATTGCATAGCCATTGACCATTGCTATAACAGGTTTTGGGATAGAGCGGATTGCCTTATGCAGGGCAAGGACATTGAGACGTGGAACACCGTTGTCATCAATGTAGCCGCCAATGCCTTTTACGCGCTGATCGCCTCCGGAACAGAATGCTTTGTCGCCGATGCCGGTCAGGATTACCACCCCGATTTCAGAAGATTCGCGGCAGTAGTCCATTGCCTCAAGCATCTCCCTATTTGTCAGCGGACGAAAAGCGTTGTAGACCTCAGGACGATTGATTGTGATCTTGGCTATCCCATTATATTTCTGGAATAAAATATCTTCGTATTCTTTAATAGTTTCCCAATTACGTGTCATAGTTTATAAAATTTGGTCATTATTTCTGTAATGACGTTTAGTTCAGTATGTAGTTCTAATAGAGCTGGTTGAGTCGACTCATTTATAAAATCGGGTAAAACGCTTTTCAACTCGTCATGCGTAGATGCTGTGAAGACTTTGTAGCCCCACGCTTTTGCCAAATCTGCAAATGGAGCCGGGTCATTGGGACATATATACTGCTCGAGATTGTCAAAATCTCTCGTTGGCTTGATATGTCGGAAAATCTGGCCGCCATTATTACATATTACCACAACCTTAAATTTGGGTGTAACACATCTTAAACCCAACCCGCCGATGTCGTAGCGGGCACTCATGTCTCCCGTGATAAGAAGCGTTGTTTCATTATAGACAGTCGACGCTCCTACGGCAGTGGATGTAGAGCCATCAATACCGCTTACGCCACGATTGTAGTCACAGCGATGGAAGTGAGTGTAATCCAATAGATGAGTGTATCGGACCGACATGCCATTAGAGATTTGCAGATTAAACTCCTTAGGGCAGTGTCTCAAGATGGTTTTGATGGCAGAGAGTTCACACCAAGGTAGTGCATCAATGAAATTTCGGGCTTTTACGCATGACGCGGTGTAGGATTCGCCTACTATGTCCGCATAGTTAGACCTATGAGCGGGTCGACGCATGGAGGCAGTCAATTGTGTAATAAATGCTTCCGGATCAGTTTCTATTCGAAGCGTCTGTTTTGACATAACATCCGCTGCGCGCTCAGTGTATCCCACATGCCAGTGCTCAATGTTCTGCTTCGATAGTATTTGCTTGAGTCTTGAAGACAAAAGCGGTTTACCGAAAGTAATAAGAATCTGCGGACAAATTTTCGGAAACTCCCGGTCGATAAGAATAGTGTCAGGCGATGACACGAATGACTTGCCATGCAGATTGGACCCAATCTCAGAAACAATCACAAAATTGCCAAATCCAGCTACTTTCGCGAGCGCTTTGTTCAGGCGTTGAGATGGCTGAGAAGCTCCGGCCCATATCATCACCCTGTCAGCTTGTGACAGTCGGCCGGCTAATTCTGACATTGATTCCTTAGATAAAAGTCCGGAATGCTGAATAGTACGGATTCGGCGCGGACTTACCTCCATATGGCCATCCCCTACTACTGTAGGGTCCGAGATGGCTACGTTGAGGTGAACCGGGCCGGTAGGCTTCATCCGGGAGCATGTCAGTGCGTCGTTGATAGTCAGTTCGGCAGTATCTAAAGAGTCAGACTCGCTGATAAAGTAGCTGTTCTTTACGATTGCTGAGAGCGAGTTGTTCTGGCGGATGGTCTGACCATCGTTTCTGTCTATAATAAATGATGGGCGGTCAGCGCTTATAGCGATGAGCGGGACATGACTATAGTATGCTTCTGCGAGCGCAGGAGCATAATTCAATAATGCAGATCCGGACGTGCACACCAATGCGACCGGCCGGTCAGATACTAAGGCCTTTCCAAGGGCAACGAATGCGGCAGAGCGTTCATCCACGATCATCGTCAATGATAGCGCATCGTTTGATGAAAGAGCTGCAATCAGAGGCGCATTGCGCGTGCCCGAGGAAATGACTACATCGCGTATCCCGTAATCTGCGAGAAGAGCTGATAATGTGTTACAAATTAAGAGCTCGTTCATAGATGCTGATTAGCGATGAAATGATTTTCTGACAATGGTCTGCTGGCGGTCAGGGCCTACAGATAAAATGGTGATCGGAGTCTGGAGCTCTTTTTCCAGGAAGTCGACATAGTCAACGAATTTAGCAGGGAGTTCCTCCTCGCTTGAAATCTTTGTCATGTCAGTTTTCCATCCGGGCATTGTCACGTAAATAGGCTCAATCTTTTCTGTTGTCACATCAAAAGGGAATCGATCGGTCTTCACACCATCAATTTCATAGCCCACGCAGGCCTTGATTTCGTCGAAGTCATCAAGCACATCGCTTTTCATCATGATGAGCTGCGTAACTCCGTTGATCATTATAGCATATTTCAGAGCTACAAGATCGATCCAGCCGCATCGACGTTCACGACCGGTGACAGCTCCATATTCATGACCGAGATCACGGATACGCTTGCCTGTCTCGTCGAAAAGTTCTGTCGGGAAGGGTCCGCTACCTACACGGGTGCAGTATGCTTTAAAAATGCCATACACTTCACCGATTTTGTTGGGAGCAACGCCAAGGCCTGAGCAGGCACCTGAACAAATGGTATTGCTTGAAGTCACAAACGGGTAAGAACCAAAGTCGACATCAAGGAGTGTGCCTTGAGCGCCTTCGCAAAGCACGCGCTTATCCTCGCCGAGAGCTTTGTTGATCTCGTATTCGCTGTCGATAATATCGTAGGATTTCAGATGGTCAATTGCTGACAGCCACTTGTTTTCAAGCTCAGAGAATTCAGGCTCTTCGCCCATGGATTTAAGCATGGCTACATGGCGATCACGGGCCACGCCGTATTTCTCCTTAAAGTTGTGGAGGGTATCTCCAAGGCGCAGGCCGTTACGTGAGATTTTGTCGGTATATGTCGGACCTATGCCCTTACCTGTTGTGCCGATCTTTCCGGAACCTTTTTGTTTCTCGTTGGCGGCATCAAGTAAGCGATGTGTCGGCAAAATGAGATGTGCTTTCTTGGATATCTTGAGTATCTTTTTCAATGGGATTCCGGCTGCTTCGAGAGCTTCAGCCTCTTCCTGAAAAAGAATCGGGTCAAGAACGACGCCATTGCCTATTATATTAATCTGTCCTTTTTGGAAAATGCCGGAAGGAATCGAACGGAGAACAAACTTCTTATTGTCGAATTCAAGAGTATGTCCGGCATTGGGGCCACCTTGAAATCGAGCTACAATATCGTAGCCGGGGGTCAGTACGTCGACCACTTTACCTTTGCCTTCGTCGCCCCACTGGAGCCCTAAAAGTACATCTACCTTTGTCATAAATAATTGGTTTATATCTATTTAAATAAATTCAGCTGGATGGATTCTTGCAGCGTTTTAGTTCGGTTTTTCTTCTGGCATTTTGAGCACAGACCATATACAGTCAGTGAAAGATATGATGGCAGGAATGTGCCAAACTTCATGTGCCGGAGCTCACGAATGATCTGGCTATTGCGTAAATCGCTGATCTTGCCGCAGGATGTGCACAAAAGGTGCAACTGATTGCCGGATGGGAGCTGGGCCGTCAGCTCGTAATTGATCTGCCCGTCTGCGAAGTGCTGGCGTCGTAATATGCCGCTGTCGATAAGGAGTGACAGCGTATTAAAAATCGTTGCTCGGCATATCTGCTCGCCTCTGCTCTTGAGAGAGTCGGCAAGTGATGAATAGTCAAAGCTCTTTGACATCTCTAAGATGGTCTGTAGTATGGCCTTACGTTCGTAGGTCTCCCGCATTCCCTTGGACTCAAGGAATGATACGAAAGAAGCATGAACTGTATTATTACGATTTTCAGGCATAACTAAGCATCAGCGAGTACAAAGATAACTAATAATCGGCTGATGAATAAATAAAATTATAAAAAATTCAATCCCCCAATTATTATAACTTGGACGACAACTGCGGAAACTAAGACCCCATTTCCCAATATTTGTTAACGCTAAGGTCGCATATCTCCGAGTGATAACACAAAAAGCACCGGAGATATGCGCCGGTAAGGTAACTTTTTCACATCGTCATACAACAAAATGTACCCAAATTTCGATCGTCTGACTGAAAAGTTAAATACAGTCGCAAGGACTTCACAAGGGATTTCGGAACATCTGAATTCAAACCCATTAATGGCAGATGGGTTGTGGAACGGACCTTTTCATGGCTTGAATAATAGAATTTACGAACACCTTCTTTACACTGCAAAAGGTGTTTCTCACTGCGCGAACACAGTTGCATAACGCTTGACCGCCTCAGCATTAACAAATATTGGGGAACAGGGTCTAAAAAACGGATATTATCAAGATCCTGGTTTTAATAATTTAATTTTTTAAGGACTATTAAATCAGCGATGCCACATCATTTTTTTGTTTGTACATTAAATTTAGACGTTATATATTTGCATAATAAAGATTAGTGTTATGAAGAATAAAGAAACAAAGTTTGAAGGAAAGGTTTTCAATGGCTTCCTTATGCTCGGGTTACTCTTGGTTATGATCCCCGTTTTAATTGCAATCTGTTGCTTGTCATACGAAAGCGGCATATTTGAATTGTGTATTGGAGGATCGATTTTACTTTTTATCATCGATATTATTATGATGATCGGCCTCTTCTCACAGCAACCTAATGAGGTGCGTGTGATGATCTTCTTTGGAAAGTATAAGGGTACTTTTGATCAGGTCGGCTTCTACTGGGTCAATCCATTTATAACTCGCCGGAAGATGTCAAAGCGACTCCACAATATGGACATTGAGCCGATTAAGGTTAATGATAAGATCGGCAATCCTGTCATGATCGGTATGGTCATCGTATGGCGTATATGCGACACCTATAGAGCTGTATTTGATGTGGATGCAAAAGAGATGTCTACTGTTACCTCAAACGGAGTGACCGTAAATACCGGCTCACGAGCCTCTGCTCTGGATGCTTTTGTCAGAATTCAGAGTGACGCGGCTCTCAGAGAAGTAACCGGCCGATATGCCTATGACGATGATGAGACTTCAGAGTTAACCCTCAGAAGCGGTGGCGACGAGATCAACGACCAACTTGAAAGCAAGATCAATGAACGCTTGTCAATGGCCGGCATCGAGGTCGTAGAGGCACGCATAAATTATCTCGCTTATGCGCCTGAGATTGCGGCCGTAATGCTTCGCCGCCAGCAGGCATCTGCTATCATCTCGGCTCGTGAAAAGATAGTCGAAGGTGCTGTCTCAATGGTTAAGATGGCTCTGGACAAGCTCGAAGAGGACAGCGTCGTCAAACTCGATGACGAGCGTAAGGCAGCGATGGTCAGCAATCTGCTTGTGGTGCTCTGTGCTGATGAGCCTGCTACGCCCGTAGTCAATTCCGGAATTTGACATCAATTGGTGAGCCGTAGATCTTGCGGCTCACCATCTTATAAGCTATGAGCATCAGTAAGCCCGTCAGCGTCCATGAAATCGGGTAGATAATCAGCAGTTGCTCAAAGGAGTGCCACAAACCGCTGCATTTCCACAGGATTCGCAGGATACATGTACCGGCAATTGTGATCACCATAGGCGTAAGTGAATGGCCTAATGCCCGCATAGCACCTCCTGATATTTCATAGCTACAAGCAATGAACTGGAAGAGAAGCACCGTGCAGATACGCTGCGTGGCGTATTGGATTACTTCAGAGTCGGTGGTGAATATTCCCGAGAAAGCCGGAGCGAGGAGTACGATATCGACATTCATTGTTGCGCAAGTGACAAGGCTCAGAATCATACACTTCTTAAACACGCTCTTGCACATATCAAACTGACCTGCACCATAGTTCTGACTGATGAATGCGACAGCTGCCTGGTTGAATGCCGATATGACGAAATAGCAATAGAACTCAAAGGTAATGGCGGCGGCACTTCCCGACACGATTTTCGGACCAAAGGTATTGATGCCTGACTGTATGAATACGTTGGATAACGCGAATACCATTCCCTGTATTCCGGCCGGCAAACCGATCTGTATGATTCTCAAAAATTCACGTTTGAAGAATCTTATATTACTGAAATTTAAACGTATAGGCCCGGTCTCCCTTTTAAGAATGATGACTATGAGCAATGCGCTGATATAGTTGGCGATAGTGGTGGATAGAGCAACTCCTTCAACGCCCATTTTGAGTACGCATACGAAGAATAGATTTAATGCGACATTAATACATCCTGATACTACGAGGCAGTAGAACGGCCTTCGGGTATCGCCTATGCTTCGAAGCACGGCTGAACCGAAATTAAAGATCATCATTGCCGGGAATCCGAGTGTAAAGAATCGGAGGTATTCGGATGCTTTGTCAATTATCTCAACCGGAGTGTCAAGCATTAATAAGAGCTTGGGTGCGAATAACAGCCCTACCATGGTCATACCGATACCGGATGCGAGAGCCAATGCGGCCGATGTTGCGACGGCGCGCTCTATACCTTGATTATTTCTCTCTCCGATATAGTGCGCAATGATGACATTTGCGCCAAGAGATAATCCCATGAAAAGATTGACAAGGAGCGCTATCACAGGGCCATTGGAACCAACAGCGGCGAGAGCCTTGTCACCAACATAATTGCCCACGACAGCTATATCGACAGCGTTAAAAGATTGCTGCACTACACCGCAGGCAAAAATCGGGAGAGCAAAGAGTATAAGTTTCTTGACAAGCTTATCGTGGCTAAGCATGTCAATCTTGTTCTTTCCGGCAGAGATATCAGCCATACTAATGGTTTATTCCGGCACGTCTCAGGCCGGTAAGTTTTTGATATAATTGCTCGTTGCCATCGAATTCGTTTTGATAAGCGGCAACGCTCTCAAGATCTCCTTTACTCAAATGAAAGATCTTTTTCATAGCCTTTGAGCGGCGGCGTTCAAACATCGTTTCCAGTTCGTAGATAGCTTTTCGACGGGCAGCGACCTGGATGGTCAGCACTAAATTATTGCCCTGGAACTCAGGATTTAGCGAGGGAGTGAACATTACTCCACCCTCTTCACTGACTACATGGACATATCCGGCGGCACACTTTCGGTCATATTCGTATTTTGCTTCGGCGATTCGCTTTAGTGCAAGTTCGATAAGCTTATAGACCTGATCTTTGGGCAGATGGGCGAAGTTAAATTCTGATGACTCGGTAATAATGCCTTCACCTATCAAAAACAGGCGCATGAGTTCGTAAAAGAGGTTCAGAGTAACCCTTGTGTCTCCGCAAGCTGAATGAACAGCTTCAGTATCCACTTTTACACCTACCTGATCCGCACATTTCGAAAGATTGGGTCCGGAGTGAAAAGGGATATCCTGATGTCGTGCGACGCAATACCAGTATAGATTTCTCAGTTCGACCTGAGGCTTTTGTCTAAGATTCTTGAGACCGGCATTTTCCAACGCTTTGAAATCATCGATGAGCGAAAATCCGATGATATAGTCTGAATTGTCTATGAGGGCTTGAAGCTCTTTCCGATATTCCTTGACCGGCTTTTCGCCTTTGACCATATCAGGCGTAATATGATGGACGGAAGGATCCCATTTTTTTAATGTGGCCGGCTTGAATCTATGATAAAAGATAGTGTCGCCATGACCATTCATTATGGAAATTTCAAGCAGTTCTTCCTTATATCGGCCTCCGCTCCGACCTTGAGCGGATTCGGTATCAAAGCAAATTAGATCATTATTCATATCATTCGACATTCGATATGCCCAAGGCAATCGATCAACTGGTGCAAAGGTACGCACATATTGGAATTAATGCAAGCTCTTTTATTGTAACGGCAGGCTGGACCTCAATATTATGGGAATAATTTATTAACGACGGTTAAAAGGTGGTTCTATGTTAAAATTTAATGCTAAATTTGCATTTCATAGCTTGTTTAAAATTAATTGTTATCATAAATGAAACGTGTTTTTACGCTTATTTTTAGCCTGATAGCTATCATGGTATCGGCTCAGATAGTTGAGCCCATTTCCTGGACTTCTTCTATCGAAATGAATGATGATAATACCGGTTCAGTGACTGTTTCGGCCAATATTGAATCAGGCTGGCATGTCTACGGACTTGAATCAGTGGAAGATGGTCCGATACCTACGCAGATTTCAGTCATTCTTCCCGAGGGTATTTCTGCCGTTGGTGATCTCACGCCTTCGGTTGCTGCCGAAAAGGGATTTGACTCCTCGTTCGGATGTGAAATTTCATATTGGGATAAGGATATTACCTTCACACAGGTTATCGAAAGGACTTCAGATGTGAGCGCACCGGTTGTTGTAAAAATAAGATATCAGGCTTGCGATGATAAGAGATGTCTTCCGCCATCTTCTGAAGAGTTTAAACTGTCTATCTCAGGTCAGGAGGTTGAAGCAGCAGCAACGGATGCCCGGAATAAAGCCGGAAATATTATAAGCATGGTGGCATCAAATTCCGATAAGGAGATGAACTCCCTTTGGAAGCCTGTGACAATGACTGAGAACACTGAATCAATAGCGTCCTCACCCTGGTGGAAGTTGTTCATCTGGGGGTTCGGTGGTGGTCTGATCGCCCTGTTGACTCCCTGCGTTTGGCCGCTGATTCCAATGACTGTAAGCTTCTTCCTCAAGAAGGGTAAGACCCGCCGAGAGTCAATCCGTGATGCTATGATTTATGGTAGTTCGATAGTTGTGATCTATCTGGTGCTTGGCCTTGCGATCACAATGATATTCGGGGCAAGCAAACTTAACGAACTATCTACTAATGCCATATTTAATCTCATATTCTTCCTGCTACTTGTAGTCTTTGCAATATCATTCTTTGGAGCATTCGATATCAAGCTGCCTTCAAAGTGGAGCAATACTGTCGATAATAAGGCTGAACGCGCTACCGGCCTGATCAGCATCTTCTTTATGGCATTTACGCTTGCACTTGTATCATTCTCATGCACTGGTCCCATCATCGGAACACTCCTTGTGGAGGCTGCCTCCTCCGGTGATATTGCCGGTCCGGCTATCGGAATGACAGGATTCGCAATTGCGCTCGCGCTCCCATTCACTCTCTTTGCTATATTCCCCTCATGGCTCAAAGAGATGCCTAAATCAGGCGGCTGGCTCAATTCGGTAAAGGTAGTCCTTGGATTCATTGAACTCGCATTATCATTGAAGTTCCTCTCAGTAGCCGATTTGGCTTACGGATGGGGATTGGTGGATCGAGAGGTGTTCCTGGCGCTTTGGATAGTCATTTTCCTGCTGTTAGGCATGTACTTATTGGGCAAAATCAGGTTTTCGCATGACGAACCTGTAGAGCATCTGTCGGTCACCAGATTCTTCCTTTCCATAGTGTCGCTATCATTTATGGTATATCTCATTCCCGGTTTATGGGGCGCTCCGCTTAAGGGTGTCAGTGCCTTCGTTCCCCCACTCTACACTCAGGACTTCTCGCTCTATGCCGGCGGCGATTTTGAAGAGTTTGATGACTACGAGACCGGCATGAAATATGCTGCAGAAAATAATCGTCCCGTATTGGTGGATTTCTCCGGCTACGGATGTGTCAACTGCCGCAAGATGGAAGGTGCTGTATTTGATACAGAAGTTGTGAAAGACATAATCGAAAAGGACTATGTACTCATCAAACTTATGGTAGATGATAAGCATGACCTGACAGAGCCTATGGTTGTCACTGAGAATGGTAAAGAAAAGACTCTTTACACCGTCGGTGATAAGTGGAGCTATCTCCAGCGCTATAAGTTTGGAGCTAATACACAGCCCTACTATGTAATACTCGATGGTAAGACCGGAGATGCCATGACCACTTCGCGCTCATACAATGAGAATATTACCGAATTTGTTGAGTGGCTGGACGAAGGTATTAACAATTATAAAAAGGCGGAATAATGTCAACTCGTCAAGATAAAATTGAAGCTTTAGGGCGTGTGATAGATACTCTCGATCGTCTGCGTGTAGAGTGCCCGTGGGACAGAAAGCAGACCAACCAGTCGCTACGTCCGAA
>JAAVFS010000107.1 GCA_014800605.1 Bacteroidales bacterium
AGGGAGAAAACAGGTAGAGTAAGACCTAACTTGAAACCATCAAATGACTCCGAGCCCTCTATTTCATGCTGATAGCCTATCATTATTTTAGGCAGTCCCTGAAGCTTGAGCACCTTATTGCTTATCATCTCACTCTTTAATTTTGCATTATACGCAGCAATTACGGAATTATTCAAAGCGTGATCATAATAATAATGTATGTCTTCCAGCTTATGAACGGGATAATCCAAGTCATCATCAGATGCAGTGAAATGTCCCCCACATAGAGCGTTCAGTTCTATAAGAAGCTCATTTTCCTTACCTTGTGTCTGCGATACCAGTTTACACACATTGACATATTCGATTTTAGCCTTATTGACCTCAAGGATTGTAGACTCCCCACATCTGTAGCCTCTCTCAAGCAATACTTGGACACTGTCCAGATTAGCCATTATCGCGCTCTGAATGCTAAGTACCTTCTTGCAATATGCCAATTGAATCAACACAATCTTAGCCTCCTGCAGCTTCTCGACAGTGAGCACGTTCAGATCCATGTCAAGCTCTTGGCTTTTTGCCTCCTCGGCTTTACGGCGCGCAGAGTAAAGTATAGGGAAGTCAAATGTCTGAGAGACGCTCAGATCCCACTTATTCTCAGGAGTGTTTGTGCCCCAGACTCGGCCAAACTCTACCTCAGGATCCTCAAGATTGTTTTCAAGTCGCATTTCCGACAACTGAAGTCTATTGCTTGACCTCATCGAGAGAAGATCAGGATTATTCTCTTTGACCAGCCGGTACACCTCCTCATATATATTTTGCGCTGAAATAGTGTTAAGACCTGTCAATATGAATATTAGAAAAAACAATTTCTTCATTTTTGCTTCTCCTTTCTTGTATTTATCATTTCATAAACAATAGGTACGATATAGATATTTAGGACAGTAGAAGTGATAAGTCCTCCGAGGATGACGGTTGCCATCGGAGCCTGTATTTCGTTGCCGGCTTCTCCGCCTCTAAGGGACAGAGGTATGAGTGCGAGAGCCGATGTCAAAGCTGTCATCAGGATAGGGGTAAGACGATCGGCAGATCCCTTAAAGATACGATCCCTAAGTCCGACACCCTCAGCCTTAAGTCCATTATAGCGATTCATGAGCAACATCCCATTGCGCGTGGAAATACCGGCCAAAGATATGAAGCCGATAATAGCCGGAATATTCATCTCGCTGTCTGTCAGTACCAGCATCAATATGCCGCCGATTATCGCCAATGGCATATTGATCAGTATTACCAGAGGTTGATGCATATTCTTAAACTCACCATAGAGCAAGATGAATATGATAAAGACTGACAGCAGACTTGTGAGCATAAGTGTGCGTGAAGCAGCTGCTTCACTTTCAAACTGGCCACCAATCTTGAGATAATATCCCTCAGGCAGGCGGATCTCCTTATCAATAGCATCTTGAATATCATTGACTACGCCTCTAAGATCTCGCTCATCAACATTTGCAGAAATGACGATCCTTCGATTAACGTTTTCCCTCGCAATCGTATTTGGCCCTGTAGTTGATATTATTTCAGCCACATAACTCAGTGGAATCTTCCCGAACGGGGTGTCGATCATCATATCGTTCAGTGCATCAATGCCGTATATTTCAGCGGGATCTACCTTTACAGTGAGGTTATAAGGCAATCCGTCTTCATAGACCTCCGAAACCTTTTGTCCCGAAAGTGCCACATTAATAAACTCCGCAAATTCATTTACTGGAATCCCATACTTGGCAAGCATTTCTCGCCTGGGCTTGATATCAATTTGAGGTCTTCCGATATTTTGCTCTATATTGACATCGACTACTCCGGGGATTTTAGCAATAAGATTTTTGATCTCGTTGCCTTTGTTATGTAGAGTAATCAAATCCGCGCCAAATAGTTTTATTGCAATCTGAGCCTCTGTTCCCGAGAGCATCGCATCAATTCGGTGAGATATAGGCTGACCGATTTCGATATTTGTTCCGGGCAGATGCGACAACTTTTCTCTCAGCTCATTCACAACTTCGCGACGGGTTCTACCATTCAATTCATAGGGAGCTTCAATCTCCGAGACATTAGAGCCAAGAGCATGCTCATCGAGTTCGGCTCTACCGGTCTTTCTGGCTACTGTCTTTATCTCAGGTACAGAAAGGATTATTTCCTCAGCCTTTCGCCCGATTCGATCGCTTTCAGTAAGCGATACTCCCGGCAGAGTGCTAACATTTATAGTAAACGATCCTTCATTGAATCCGGGCAAAAAACTCCTGCCAAGACCGGTAAACAAGAATACGGAGACAACAAAAAGAAGTGTCGTAGCTCCAAGTACAGTCCACTTATGATTCATAGCACCATGAAGCGACTTCAGGTAGCCACTCTTTAGCACGCGAGTAATAAACGGCTCTTTTAATAAATCCTTGTCAAGCGATGACCTATTGGCAAGCAGGTAGCTGCATAGGGCAGGGGTTATAGTTAATGCGACTATGGTGGAAGCTAACAGGGCCACTATGAACGAGATGCCTAACGGTATCAACATTCTTCCCTCTATACCACTCAGGAAGAATAGTGGCAGGAAGCTCGCAATGATAATCAGCGATGAGTTGATTACGGGCATTCTGACCTCCTTCGATGCTTCGTAGACCACCTCAATGGGTCGCCGCTGATCTGCCTGTGGCAACTGGTGATTCTCCTTCAGACGCTTGTAGACATTTTCGACATCCACAATCGCGTCATCCACCAACGAACCGATTGCAATAGCGATACCACCCAGTGTCATCGTATTGATATTAATATCCAGCATGTTAAGAATCAATACTGTAATCAATATCGAGATGGGGAGCGCAACCACTGAAATGATAGTCGTCCGCAAGTTCATCAAGAAAAAGAAGAGTACGATTATCACAAAAATAGCGCCCTCAAACAGTGACTCCTGAAGATTGCCGACTGAATTCTCAATAAAAGTACTCTGACTGAAGATATCTGTTGAAATCTTAATATCAGAAGGTAGAGTAGGGGCGATGGTATTCAGACGAGCTATAAGCTCGTCATTCAGATTTATTGTTCCGACGGCAGGCTGCTTAGTAACGGTAATAAGAACAGCAGGCTGACCTTTGACGGAAGCGAGACCTAACCGAGGCATCTCCGGAGCGACCTCTATTTCAGCGACATCGCGTAGCAGGACAACACCATCATCGCCATTTGCCACAGTACAGAGCCCGATCTCCTCAGTCTTATTAGTTGAAATGAGGCCCTTAATTATGTACTCATTACCATAATCATTGATTATACCGCCTGATGCGTTTACATTCATCTGATTAGTAGCGGATAGTACGTCGGTAAGAGTTACCGAATGATACTTCATCCTGGCGGGAGAGAGACGAATCTGGAACTCCTTTATATCACCTCCGATCACCGCGACCTGAGCAACACCCTTGACAGATAATAGCTGCGGACGGATGATACGATCTGCGATCGACCTCAACTCCATAAGTGAGGTGTTCTCAGCTGTCAGACCGATGATAAGTATCTCACCCAATATTGACGACTGAGGACCGAGAGTAGGGGATTCTACTCCGGGAGGAAAGCTTCCCGATATCCCTGAGAGTCGCTCAGTCACAGTCTGTCGAGCTATATAAATATCTGTACCCCAGTCAAATCCTACACTTACGGCAGAAAAGCCTGTAGATGAGGATGATCTCACGCGCCTTACACCGGCTGCACCATTGACCGCCGTCTCTATAGGAAATGTCACAAGCGTTTCGACCTCCTCTGGAGCAAGTCCGGGTGCCTCAGTCATGACTACCACCGTGGGAGCATTGAGATCCGGGAAAATATCAATCTCAGTCCTGAACAGTGCGACTCCTCCGGCTATTAGGATAATCACGCCCAAAAGCAATACAATCAACCGATTGTACAGCGAAAAATGAATTATTTTATTTAACATGGCTGCCTGTATTAGTGGGAGTGTGAATGTCCTTCGGGAACAGCCCCTGACGATTCGGCCAATTTCACGAACAGTGTACCTTCAGTCACAATATTCATACCCTCATTTATACCGGAAAGTATTTCGACATTGACGCCATCATTGTTTCCGGTTTTTACCGGTATCTTCTTGTAGCAGTCCTCATCAAGCTGCTCGTAGACATAATAAATTCCCTGCTGTTCTGACAGCGCAGTGAGCGGAACTGTTATTACAGATTCCTTATTAGCACCTTTTAGGTATAGCTCGACAGGCATACCGCTAAGGATATTTCCGTCGCTGGTGATCTCAAAATAGACAGGCATATAGCCATTTGCCACACGTCCGACACTTCCGGAAATCTGTTTGCCATTTAGCGATTGAAGCGTGTAGACTGAGTCCTTCCCGGCAAACACAAGGTTACAATCAGCTATGCGGTTTACCGAACCGGAAAAACGCACGGGGACGTCCGCCTTAATTGTCAGACGGTCATTCGATGTAATAGAAGCGATGGACGCACCCTGTTCTACGAATGCTCCATCATATACGAAAAGTTCTGTAATAACACCTGTTGTACGGGCTGTTACCTGACTGCCGGTCTTGGAACTACCCACAGCAGCCTTTGCTTTTTCATATTCTGCAAGCGCAGAGTTATAGTCACGGGTGCTCACGATTCCGTCGGCATGCAGAGGAGTCAGTCGGTCGAGCTCCTTCTTTGCAGTCTCCAGGGCAATCCGGGCATTGGCGTTGGCATCTCCTCCGGCCATACCCTCACCGGATATTCTGGCAATAACCTGACCTTTATAAACAGCCTTCCCAACAGAGATATCCGGCATCAACGTAATGATACCGCTTGACGGCGCCGAAGCAAGAGAGAAATCATTAGTCGAAGCATTACAAAATCCCACCACCTTTATCACCTCAGAAAAAGGTGACTTTTCTATGTGCGTAGTCTTAACGCCCAGCTCCTTGGCCTTATCCGGAGAAAGTGTGATTTCAGATGTCTCTTTATCCTCTTCACCTTCATCTGAATGATCTGCATGATCGTGATCATGATCGTGGTCATGATGTTCATGCCCTTTATGGCTGTGGTGAGAGTGATGTTCATGTGAGTGTGCCGGCATATCGTTCTTGTGGCTGTTACAAGCTGACATACCTATAATATATAGGACGCCAAGTCCTATTAAAGGATATTTCTTCATAAGATATGATAATGATGATAATAATAAATAAATAGTAATTGGGAGAGAGTTCATGCCCGGCCTACAGGGGGACCTCGTCTTACTATTGCTTTATTAATATCAAAACCTCTTAAAGGAATTATATCCGGAATCTCAATTCGTTGTAGGCAAATATCGACTCGAGCCTTGAGATCCGCAAAGATTTGAAATTCACCATAAATATCTACCGGAATATCATTCCAGCACAGGTCGGCATTAAAATTGTCCTGATCACTTTGGCTCTCTACAAAGATTTGCAAAGTATGTAGCCCGCATTCATCCTCCTCAGAGCTATCGTGAGAATGGGAATGTGTCTCTATATCATTATGACAGCATTGCAGACTAACATGATTCTCGGTCCATAAGAAGCAAACTCTATCGCCTACGTGATGATGATACTGCAGAGCGGTGGCAATGAAGCATAACAAAGCTATGGCTATGAGTGAAAGCCATTTATTCGCTAATTCCTTGTATGTTATGTCGCCCTTAGATGATCTCATTTTATTTGAGTGACAGTCATACACTCATTCTCTGCTGCACTTTTTGCATCCCGAAGCGGGTAGGGGACTATCTTAAATTCCTGGATAGACTTCGAGCAAGAAGGGATAACCACTGTCACACTGCAAAAATAACAATAATCAGACTTTCAGCAAAATATTCTGATTCATAAATACCGGTATGACTATGTCCGTCATCCGAATCATAATATATAAGACCCCGTTGCCCAATATTTGTTAATGCTGAGGCGGTGTTAATTTATACTACGGATAGATTAAATTTCTGAAATCCGGCTCTCAAAGAAGAGGCTTCCTCCGCACTTGCAGTAGTTAGGTGATAGTTGTATGAAAAACTGTCTCGATTATCGACCGCCTGCTGTAGAACGGTCGGCGTTGGCATCTACTTCCATAAGTTTCTGTGCTCCGCGTTTCTGCCGCCCCCATTGCAGATTGTATGATACGCTAATGTAGGGCGTACGCATTTCAAGGCGCATGTGCTGTTCGTTACGGTTCCATTTACTCAGCGACTCGCTGCCTTGGTCGTATTTGCCAAATGGCATGATGATCCCTGCGGAGAACTGCCATGACTTCCAGTTATAACTGAGGTCGATAATGTTCAGATTCTCCCCCCAACTGATTTTCTCGCCCCAAAGGTCGCGCTGC
>JAAVFS010000108.1 GCA_014800605.1 Bacteroidales bacterium
GCCGGAGAAGAAGTATGTAAACGCTACGGTATAGGCGAGGATCATTGTGACACCCATACCTGCAGTACCGAGTATGCCGGCCCACTTATGGGGCAGATACTTGCCTGCGAGTCCCAGGAAGAGGAACATCAACAGGGGTATTGCTAAAATTAGGATTGCTGAAGTTTCCATATCGCGGGGAGGTTAGAATTTCAGTTTGTTAATGTCACGCACATCAATATCATTGTTGGCGCGATAGACGTTGACTACGATGGCGATGGCGAGAGCGGTCTCTGCAGCTGCGATAGCGATAGCGAACAGAGTGAAGAACATGCCCTCGAAAGCCTGGGGATAGAGGAATCGATTGAACACCACGAAATTCATGTCGACGCCATTGAGCATGAGTTCCAGAGAGATCAGCATGGCGATCATGTTGCGGCGTGTGATGAATCCGTAGACGCCACAGGCGAACATGAACATTGCGGGAATGAGATAATATAATGCGTTGATTTCCATAATCGATTATCGTTTACGTGCGACAACAATGCCACCGATTATACATGCAAGTAAGAGTACACTGATAGCCTCGAATGGGAGGAGATAGCCGCCGTGGTTAGTGCTCAGCATAGCGGCTCCGATCTCATGCATATCAGGATTGCTACCGGCAGGTACGCTATGAGAGAGGTCGCGGCAACGATTGAGAAGGGAGAATGCGCCCAGACCAAATGTAGCGAGAGCGGCTATGAGGCCGAGGACACGACTGCGTGATTTGAGGCGCTCGCTGTTATCTCCGGGATGGGTCGTAAGCAGAATGGCGAATACGACCAGGACGACGATACCTCCGGCATAGACTGCGATCTGAACGCCACCGAGGAATTCATAGTCGAGCTGGAAATAGACAGCAGCCGTTGCAAACAGAGCAAACAGCAGGTAAGTAGCGGCACGCAGTATCTTGCGAGATGTGACGGCAAGCACCGAACAGACGATGATAGCCAGGACAATTACCGCATAAGCGATTTTGCTTCCTAAAGTTTCCATTATAATGTTGGCTTATTAATTATCTGATGATTTATTTTTCGCCTGCCTCGGGAGCCTTGGGAGCTTCGGGAGCTTTGGCGGCAGCGGCGGCTTTTGCTGCGGCGGCAGCCTTGGCGGCGGCTATCTTGGCCTCACGCTCGGCAAGGATTTTTGCCTTCTCCTCTTCGGTGGGCTCGGGTTCGGGCTTTTCGGGAAGATAGTTGAGCTGTTTGACGAGCTTGGCGCGGGTGAATACAGCCTGCTCGAAGTCGTTGGAGAAAGTAAGCGCTTGAGTGGGACATGTGGTCACACAGAGCTGGCAGAATGTGCAGCTGCCCAGGTCATAGACGTAGCGGTCGAGTTTCTTCTTTTTCTTACCATCCCATGTATCGACCATTTTGGTGATAACATTGATTGTTCCGTTGGGGCAATTGCGTTCGCATGTACCGCAAGCGATACATTTATGATTGCCCTCGGAGTCGTAGATGAGCTCCAGACATGCGCGGAAACGTTCGGGATAACGGAACGTCTCACGGTTTTCGGGATAACGCTCGGTAATCTTAGGGGTGATAAACTCCTTACCGGTCACTTGCATACCTTTGACAAGGCTTGAGATGCCGTGACCCAATGAAGAGAAATAATCTTTTACACTTCCCATGGTGATGTCGTTATGTATATCTTAGTTATTATTATTTCCTTATTAATTATCTGACCTGACCACCGACGATGTCGAGAAGTTCGTTGGTAATCGACTGCTGGCGGAGCTTGTTATATTCAAGGCGGAGCTGTTCGAGGAGCTTGCGGGCATTGTCATTGGCGCTCTGCATGGCCATGACGCGGGCGGCTTGCTCGGATGCGATATTCTGTGTGAATATATCCTGCATGACGGCTTTCTGGAAGAGGGGAAGCACTGTGCGGAAGATGCTCTCCACATCCGGCTCGAATATGTAAGGCTTGATCTTTGCGTCGCCACTCTCAGCGGCCGACGACAGGGATGCAGCCTCGATCGGGAGGAACTGCACGGATGCGATACGCTGACGGCTGACTGAGAGGAACTGGGTAGACACAGCCTCGATTTTGTCATATACACCATCGAGGAACTCCTGCTGGAGACGCTCGGTGAATGCCTTGACGGTGGCTTCGTCGCTCTTGGAGTCGACATTATAGTCAGTAGCCACCGCTACACCCTCGGATGTAAGCTTCTGGACAGGTTTTGCGATTTTCGAACCGACCGGGATGATGGTCAGCTTGACGGTCTGGCCATACTTCTCTCTGAGTTCGGCAATAGTAGCCACGATCTGCTTGTAAAGATTCATGTTGTAGCCACCGCAAAGGCCGTTGTCAGAACCCCAGACGATGATAGCCACGCATGCCACTTCTCTCACTGTCATCAGAGGCGACTCTACTGCTATGTCAGCGCTGAGCAGGTTGGCTATAATGGTTTCAATCTGGCTGCGATACGGGCGTAGCTGCTTGATAGAGAGCTCAGCCTTGTGCATTTTGGCCGAAGAAATCATCTTCATGGCGCCGGTGATCTTCTCAGTCGAAGCTACCGACCCTATTCTTGCTTTAAGCTCGCGTAGTGTTGCCATTGGCTAATGATTGGATGTGTGTGTGTGGATATCGAGGGGTTGTGTATGATTTATCTTTATAGGATTAATAGCGTCCGGCGATTTCGTTGGCGGCTTCGGTCAGTTTGGCTGTGACATCATCGTCAAGAACGCCGCTCTTGATCTTGTTGAGGACTGAGTCCTGATACTTAGCACGGAGCAGCTGGAGGAACGACTGCTGGAATTCAGCGACCTTGTCGAGAGGCACATTCTCAAGCAGACCATTAACGCCGCTATAGATGATGGCAACCTCCTCTTCGACGGGTACGGGTTTATACTGAGGCTGGATGAGCAGACGCTCGTTTTTGCGGCCACGGTCGATGACGCGAGCTGTCACGGCGTCGATGTCGCCACCGAATTTGGTGAATGACTCGAGTTCGCGGAACTGTGCCTGGTCGATCTTCAGTGTACCTGCCACTTTCTTCATAGGCTTGATCTGCGCGTTACCACCAACACGTGATACGGAAATACCTACATTGATTGCGGGACGGATACCGCGGTTGAAGAGTGAGCTTTCGAGATAGATCTGACCGTCGGTGATTGAAATCACATTGGTCGGGATATAAGCTGAAACGTCGCCGGCCTGTGTCTCGATGATTGGGAGGGCTGTAAGCGAACCGCCTCCCTTGACGATGGGCTTGAGGGCCTCGGGGAGGTCGTTCATCATCGAAGCTACCTGCTGATTGTCGATAATCTTGGCGGCGCGCTCGAGCAGGCGTGAGTGGAGGTAGAAGATATCGCCGGGGTAAGCCTCACGACCGGAGGGACGCTTGAGGATGAGCGATATCTCACGATAGGCTACTGCCTGCTTTGAGAGGTCATCATATACGATAAGAGCGTCGCGGCCTGTATCGCGGATGTATTCGCCGATTGCCACGCCGGCAAAGGGAGAGTAGTAGCGCATTGATGCGGAATCGGCAGCTGTAGCAGCTACGACTACGGTGTAGTCGAGAGCTCCGTGCTGACGAAGGGTTTCAACGATAGCGGCTACTGATGATGCCTTCTGGCCGATTGCTACATAAATACAGTAGACGGGCTTACCGGACTCATAGTTGGCTCGCTGGTTGATGATGGTATCGATAGCGATAGCGGTCTTGCCGATCTGGCGGTCGCCGATGATAAGCTCACGCTGTCCGCGGCCGATTGGCACCATTGAGTCGACGGCTTTGATACCGGTCTCAAGGGGCTGCTTAACGGGCTGACGGAAGATAACACCGGGAGCCTTGCGCTCAAGGGGCATGCGTAGAAGTTCGCCTTGAATGGGACCGCGGCCGTCGATAGGCTCACCGAGCACATTGATGACGCGTCCGAAGAGGCCATCACCGACGGGGATAGAGGCAATCTGTCCGGTGCGACGGACGCTCATATTTTCTGTCACAGAGTTGACTTTGTTGAGCAGAATGACACCGACGTTGCTTTCCTCGAGGTTGAGGGCCACGCCCTTTACGCCATTCTCAAACTCCACGAGTTCGTTGGCACATACATTGTCCAGGCCATAGACATGGGCAACACCGTCGCCTACATTGAGGACCGTACCGGTTTCGTCAAAAGTGACTTTTGAGTTAACGTTCTCGAGTTGCTGTTTGAGAACTTCTGAGATCTCGCTGGGGTTAATCATTGGTTAGTGGCTAAGCAGTTTTAAACGCAATTGTTTAAGTTCGTTTTGGATAGAGGCGTCGAGGCGTTCATTGTCGATATTGACGATAAAGCCACCGAGTAATTCGGGGTCGACACTCTCGGAATACTCAATCGTGGCTCCCTTTTTGTGGGCGGCAATCAGCTTGCGAAGGCGCTCTGAAGCCTCGGGGGTCAGAGGAGCGGCTGAAGTCACTTTGACAGTCGAGATGTTGCACTCTTTGCGATAGATTGCGATGTAGGCAAGGACAGCATCGCGGAAGAAAGCGATGCGCTTGTTGCGATCAAGCAAAGTGATAAAGTCATTGAGCGTAGCAGTAGCTACTGAGTCGTCGGCGACATTATTGTCGATTCCGGCTGCGGTCAGGATCAGCTGCTTCTTCTGCTCAGTCTTTATAAAAGGATTGCACATTGCCTCCTGCAGTGATGGCGTAGAGGCAAAGTTCGCGGCCAGTTTTCCCATCAATTGGTAAAGCTCCTTGGTACAGTTGCGTTCCAGAGCTACTTTATAGAGGGCTTTAGCATAGCGATATGGTATGAGGCCTTGATTCATCTCTCTGAGATTGAGTAATTAATAGTTAGTTTTTAGTTTCGAGTTCATCGAGGAGGGAGTCGACAAGCTTCGCCTGAGCCTTATCGGCAGAAAGCGACTTGCGGGTCACCTTAGAAGCGATGTCAAGCGCGAACTCGCTGACCTGGTCGCGGAATTGCTTTTCGGCTTCCTTGCGCTCCTGGGCGATGGCGAGACGTGCGCTTTCCATTTCCTTCTGAGCTGCTTTGCGAGCTTCCTCGCGAGCCTGCTCCACTATCTGATCTTTCATGTGGTCGGCTTCGCGGAGGATGTCAGCCTGACGATGGCGAGCTTCAGCGATAATCTTATCAGCGTCGACACGCGCATTGTCAAGTTGATCCTTGGCCTGCTGAGCATACTCTACACCCTTTTCGATGAGATCAGCTCTCTTATCTATCATTGACATAATAGCCGGCCAACCCTTCTTCCACAGTATGAGGAAGAGGATCGCAAAGGCTACGAACATCCAGAAGATAAGGCCGAAGTCGGGGGTGAATAGTTCCATCAGCTATATAGCAGTAGATTTTAGAGGAACAGGGCGAGCAGACACACGATGACTGCGAACAGAGCAACACCTTCGATAAGAGCGGCGATCACAATCATATTTGAACGGATATCACCTGCTGCTTCAGGCTGGCGGGCAATTGCCTCCATGGCAGATGAACCGATTTTACCGATACCGAGACCGGCACCAATGGCTGCGATACCTGCACCGAAGCTTGCACCGAGAGCTACGAGGCCTGAGATTGCTAAAGAAATCATTGCTAACATAATAGTTGATTTTAGAGTGTTATTTTAATTATTATTTAATATCAGTTTGAGTTGTTAGGGGGACGGCAGGAGTCGCCTTGGCCGGCTGATGCTTTTCGTGCTCATCATGACCCTTCTCTACAGCAAATGATATGAAGATCGTAGAGAGCATTGTGAATACGTAGGCCTGGATGAAGCTCACAAGCACGTCGATAAGGAGCATGAAGATAGAGAATATCAGTGACACCACTGTCGCGCCAGACATTGCAGCTACGCCCATCTTAGCGAAGATGAAGATAATCAGCGTGAGCGAGATGACTATGATGTGACCGCCCATCATGTTGGCAAAGAGACGCACGGTGAGGGCGGCAGGTTTGGTCAGCGCGCCGAAGATCTCGATGACGGGCATAATCGGCAGCGGGAACTTAAGCCACAGGGGTACGTCAGGCCAGAAGATTTCCTTCCAATAATGTTTAGAGCCGTTGAAGTTGGTCACGAAGAATGTGATCAATGCAAGTACGAGAGTTACTGCTACATTGCCTGTCAGGTTAGCACCACCGGGGAACACCACTATCAGACCTAACAAGTTCATAATGAAGATGAACATGAAAACCGTCAGCAGATACGGAGCAAAGCGGCGGGCATTCTCCTTAAGAGTGGACTTGATGAGAGCTATATAGATAAACTCATACAGAGCCTCCATCATGCCACGGAAACCACGGGCAGCCTTATAGCCGTTTTCCTTATACCATTTTGCCAAAGGCAGAACGCAGAGGATTACGACAATCAGGGAGATAAAGAGCGCGCAGACATTCTTGGTGATAGAGATGTCGAAGGGGCGTTTGAGAGTGCCGTCCGGCATCACTTCCACCACCTTGCCCTGCTCTGAGAGCATAAACTGAATGCCCTTGTCAGTGTACACATGGCCATGTTCGAGCTTGGATGATGAAAATACATGCATACCGTCGCTGGCAAAAACAATGACCGGCAGAGGAATACTCTTATGGTGATTGAAGGGTACCTCCCATCCGTAGCGGTCGCCAAGGTGCTCAAAGATAATCTCCTTGGGCTTGAAATCGCCCTCGTCATCGGCTGTCTTTGCAGGCTCCTCGACAGACTCAACATCGGCAGCGTAAGCTACAGGCATGCTGAGTGCGAAGAACGCGACAAAAAGGGAATATATGATTGCTATACGTTTCATTAAGCTACACAAACAGAGATTACGTTATTGTCGACACTTACTATTCCGCCGTCGATAGCAGCGGTCTGATGCTGTCCGTCGGCATCTGTATAGACTACGTCGCCCTTTACGAGAGTAGAGATAAGCGACGCGTGATCACGCAGGACAGTGAAGCGGCCCTTTGCTCCGGGGAGGGTGACCGACTTTACTTCGCCGCTAAAGACTATTGACTGAGCTGATATGATATTAAGTGTCATCTCTATATCTGATTATTTTACTTCAGCGAGGAGCTTTTCACCCTTTGCGATGGCGTCGTCGATAGTACCGACGTTAAGGAACGCCTGTTCGGGATATTTGTCCATCTCGCCGGAGAGGATCATCTTAAATCCACGGATAGTCTCATTGAGGGGTACCATCACACCGGGAAGACCTGTAAACTGCTCAGCGACATTGAATGGCTGAGAGAGGAATCGCTGAGCGCGACGTGCACGAGCCACGACAAGCTTATCCTCGTCAGAGAGTTCTTCGACACCAAGGATGGCAATGATGTCCTGCAGCTCATTGTACTTCTGGAGCAACTGCTTGACAGCCTGAGCTGTGTTATAGTGATCTTCACCGATGATATTGGGATCGAGGATACGTGAAGTAGACTCGAGAGGATCGACGGCGGGATATATACCGAGCTCGGCAATCTTACGAGAAAGCACGGTGGTCGCATCCAGGAATGAGAATGTGGTAGCAGGAGCGGGGTCGGTCAAGTCATCTGCAGGCACATATATAGCCTGTACGGATGTGATTGAACCGTTCTTGGTTGAAGTGATACGCTCCTGGAGGGCACCCATCTCAGAAGCGAGAGTAGGCTGATAACCTACGGCTGAAGGCATACGGCCAAGAAGTGCCGACACCTCAGAACCGGCCTGAGTGAATCGGAAGATATTGTCTATGAACAGGAGTATCTCTTTACCGCCACCATCCTGGTCGCGGAACTGCTCGGCAACAGTAAGGCCGGTAAGCGCTACACGAAGACGTGCACCCGGCGGCTCATTCATCTGGCCAAACACGAGTGAAGCCTGTGACTGTTCAACAGCTTTCATGTCGACATCAGCAAGATTCCACTCGCCCTTGTCCATACCGTCGCGGAACTTGTCGCCATACTTCATAACACCGCTCTCGATCATCTCGCGGAGCAAGTCGTTACCCTCACGAGTACGTTCACCGACTCCGGTGAACACCGAGAAACCGTTATGGCCTTTGGCGATATTATTGATAAGCTCCATGATGAGCACGGTCTTGCCGACACCTGCACCACCGAAGAGTCCAATCTTACCACCCTTGCTATAGGGCTCAAGCAGGTCGATAACTTTAATACCTGTGTAGAGTATCTCTGTTCCGATGGTCAGATCTTCAAATTCGGGAGCTGGCTGATGGATCGAGCAGAGATCATCACGCTTGAGCTCGGCGAGGTGGTCGATGGCATCGCCAACTACATTGAGAAGGCGACCTTTAACCTGCGATCCGGTAGGAACGGAAATCGGACGCTCGAGGTTGTCTACTTCGAGACCACGCTGGAGACCGTCGGTACTTTCCATTGCGACACAGCGCACTGTGTCTTCACCTATATGCTGCTCTACTTCGAGTACGAGCTGTGTACCATCGGGACGATCGATCTTGAGTGCGGTAAAAATGGGAGGAAGAATCACATTGTCACCGTCGAACATTACATCGACTACAGGTCCGATTACCTGAGCTATTTTACCTTTATTCTGGCTCATATATAAGGGCGTTGCTTATAGAATGCTGAAAATTAATGGATATAGAATCCGGTAAGGATGATTACAACCATCAGTGCGAGGTTGAAGAGGTTGATGGGAAGCAGATATTTCCATTCGAGCTTCAGGAGCTGGTCGATACGCAGACGGGGGAATGTCCACTTGAACCAGATGATGATGAAAGAGATGGCAACCGCCTTACCAATAAACCAAACTACCCCGGGGATGTAATTCATCACGTGATTGAAGCCTTCCCATCCGGGGATGTGGAATGGCATCCAGCCTCCGAAGAAGAGAAGCGCTGCCACGCCGCCTACGATGAAGAGGTTAAGATACTCGGCGAGGTAGAAGAAGCCGAAGTGAATACCTGAGTACTCTGTATGGTAACCGGCGGTCAGCTCACTTTCTGCTTCAGGAAGGTCGAACGGACCGCGATTGGTCTCGGCAGTACCGGCGATAAGATAGATTACGAACGCGATGAATGCGGGGACATGGCCGGCGAAGATAAACCAGCAGCGATCCTGCGCGAGAACGATCTCATTGACATTCATAGTGCCCGCGAAGGCCACCATGGTGATGACCGAAAGGCCGATTGAGAGCTCGTAGCTGATCATCTGTGCACCTGAACGCATAGCGCCGATAAGTGTAAACTTATTGTTTGAAGACCAACCTGCGAGCAGAATACCGAGTACACCGATTGAAGATACGGCAATGAGGAAGAAGATGCCTATGTTAAAGTCGATAATCTGCAGACCAGGACCCCAGGGGAGAACGGCGAATGCCATCATTGAGGCGATTATGACCAGATAGGGAGCTAACGCAAAGAGGAAGCGGTCGATATGATTAAGGTGGATAAGCTCCTTGATAAGGATCTTGAACATATCGGCAAAGCTCTGAAGGAGACCTAATGGACCTACACGGTTCGGGCCGAGGCGACACTGGAATGCAGCGCAGACCTTACGCTCGAAGTAGATGTAGAAAAGGGCCAAGAGGGCGTAAAGCAGGAGTAGACCTACTCCGACGAGAATACACTCGATGGTAGTAACGAGCCATGGAGCAAGGCCCCAGCCTAAAAGCAGGTCGTTAAACCAGCAAGTAATTTTTGAGAAATCGAATGTGGATTCCATATTGTGATTTTCTTATCTGATTGGCGAATTGTTCCTGGAATATTAGCGGTCCATATCGGGTACGATATAGTCGAGCGAACCGGCGATTGTGATCAAGTCAGCGATCTTGTTGCCGGAGGTTATTTCGTCGACAACTGCTGCTAGGTTGAGTGAGGGAGTCACAAACTTCATACGGACGGGATTTGTACCACCGTCGCTTTCGATATAGACACCGAACACACCGCGGCATCCCTCTACGAGCTGGAACCAGTGACCCTGAGGTAGCTTGAGTACCTTGGGCACCTTAGCGAGATAGTCGCCTTCGGGGATGTTGTCAATCAGCTGCTCTATGATGCGAGCGCTCTGCTCCATTTCGAGCAGACGAGCCTTAAAGCGAGCCATCGAATCTCCTTCGGTCATCACGATCTCATCAAACTGGACTTCGGGATAGATGCTGTAGGGATGAGTTTTTCTGACGTCGCATGCCCAGCCCGAAGCACGTCCGGAAGGTCCGGTCACACTCCAGTCGATAGCCTGCTCGCGAGTCATGACGCCCATCTTTTCGAGACGACCTTCAGCGATCACATTGCCGGTAAAGATCTTATTGTATTCTTTAATATTTGCAGGGATAGTGGCGAGGAGAGCCTTCACATCCTTGACGAAGTCGGGATCGAGGTCGGCCATGACGCCACCGATACAATCATAGTTGAAAGTCATGCGGGCGCCGCATGTCTTCTTCATAATGTCGAGGATCTGCTCGCGGACACGCAGGGTGTAGAACAGCATTGTGGTAGCCCCGAGGTCCATGCAGTATGTTCCGAAGAAGAGGCAGTGCGATGCGATACGTGAGAGTTCATCCATCAGAACGCGGATCACCTGTGCACGACGAGGAACTTCGATACCGGCTGCACGCTCGATACACATACAGAGGCCGTGGTGATAGTTGTGAGCAGAGAAGTAGTCGAGACGGTCCATGAAATGGAGAGTCTGCATATACTGAAGGTTTTCGCAAAGTTTCTCGACACCGCGATGGATATACCCCATATAGACGTCGATCTTCTTGATGGTCTCACCATCGACTGCTGTACGGAAGCGGAGCACACCGTGAGTTGCGGGGTGCTGCGGACCTATATTGACTACAAAATCATCTTTAGCGAATATGGGCTTATCGGTGCAAACGATTTTACCGTCCTCACCACGAGTATAGACATGGGTGTCGTCGCTCTGAGTTTCGGCCTCGAGGGTGACGGGGTTAGAGTCGGGACCATTGTCATAATCCTTGCGGAGGGGATAGCCTACCCAGTCAATGCTCAGGAAGAGGCGACGCATATCAGGATTGTTGAGGAAGATGATGCCATAGAAGTCATATACCTCACGCTCGTAGATGGTAGCGATCGACCAGAGGTCGGCTATTGAGGTGAGGACTGGATTTTGGCGATCGGTAGTGGTCACCTGTATAGAGATTTCCTGATTGGTCTTGGTGTTACTGAGGAAATAGATGGCGCCTAAGCACTCTACGCGATCGATGCCGACAATCGTGATAAGATAGTCGAAGCCATAATCGTCGCGAAGGGTCTTGGCTAAGTCATGAAGCTGAGCATCGGGGATGTTAATCTGCAGCACATCGGCTTCCTCGAAGGTAGCCTGGGGAAATTTTGCTGCGATGTTTTCCTGGATAGTTGCCATGTCTATATTATATAATGTGTATTGATTGTTTATTTGTTTGGCTCGGGAGCGGGATATTAAGCATTTTCTCCGCTGATGATTTCCTCAGCTTTCCGAGCTACAGGGCTGTCAGCGAGAAACTCTTTCTGCTTTTCCTGGCGATTGACACCACCGAAGAAGCGTTCTACCTTAACCTTGCGTGAGAGCTGCATGATGCCATAAATCATTGCTTCGGGACAGGGAGGACAGCCGGGAACAAATACGTCGACGGGAACGATATCCTCAATACCCTTGGCTACGTGATAAGACTTACGGAAAGGTCCGCCGGAGATAGCGCAACCGCCGCAAGCGATTACGTATTTAGGCTCAGCAAGCTGATCGTAAAGGCGACGGAACACGGGAGCCATGCGATTGACGATGGTACCGGCCACCATCATAAAGTCGGCCTGACGTGGTGACGAACGGGCTACTTCCCATCCGAATCGAGCCATATCAAAGCGAGCAGCTCCGAGCGATACGAATTCGATACCGCAGCAGCTTGTCGCGAATGTCAGAGGCCACAGGGAGTTGGAGCGACCCCAGTTGATAAGCTTATCAAGAGTACCTACGAGAACGTTGGTACCATTAGCACGAAGCTCTTCTACCAGACCTTCGATATACTCATTATCCTTCCATGCCTCGTAGGGCATGCTTTTGGTAGTTACTTCCATTCAAGAGCTCCTTTCCGCCAGGCGTATACAAGACCTAACACTAAAATTCCGAAAAATACCGCAATGCTTGTGATGCCGGCAGCGCCGAGGAAACGCACGTTGACTGCCCAAGGGAACAGAAACACAGTCTCGACGTCAAACATCAAAAACAGAATAGCGAACAGATAATAACCTACACTGAAGCGTGTCATTGAGACACCGCGAGTGGGAATACCACATTCATAGGCTTCACCCTTAGCCGGGTTGAATGATCGGGGAGAAATCAGACCCGCAAGCCACATGGCAAGCGCTACGAGAGCGACACCGGTCAGAAGGGCCACAACTGCAAGCAATGCGTTGTTGGAAATTCCGAATATTGCTGATGTTATCATATAGATAGTTATATATTATCAGTCTAAAAAATGCTCTAACGACCCTTACTGAACTGTAATCCAAAGATTTAGCCACAACAAAGCTGATTAGAGCCACTTTTCCGACCACAAAGTTAAGATTTTTTTTCTTTTCACAAGCCATTTTCACTCTATATTTTCCGTTAACGGCCAAATTACCTCGATTTGCTCTTCCAAGAAAAATGGGCTCCCCGCCGTGCAGTAAGCCCATTTACTATTATATGTTTATATATATGTATTAATAGTATTAACGGGTGATGACGACCTTTCGACTCTCCCCTCCCCTACGCTCAATGTAGATGCCGGGAGTAGAGGGACGATCGCCGAGACGGATGCCGTTGAGGTTGTAGTATTCTTCTTCGGCCGATCCATCTACTGCCACCGAATCGACGCCCGAGAGGTCGATCGCGATCGGATCAGACATCGCTACATAACCGTTGGAATAACGGGTAGCGACCTTGAGCATCTTCTCTGTGTCAAGCGATGATGTATTGAATGTATGTCCGTCGATTGGCTCGTCGTTGAGCTTAATCCACTCGTCGCCTCCACCGACATACACATCATAGCCGGTCACTTCGACATTCATCGGCGCGGCCTCGAATGTCACATTATCAATAAAGAGATAATACTGGTCATGGCTAACATTATGAATAGCAAAATAGGTAGTACCGGCAGGGAGCTCTACTTCATACTCTGTCCACTTATTTGACAA
>JAAVFS010000109.1 GCA_014800605.1 Bacteroidales bacterium
AGGAATTGGCCGCGCTGCGTATCAAGGACAGCGTCAGTGATACGATGTTTACCGATCTTAACGACCGTGCATCAGCTGCCCAGTCTAAGGTCAAGGACTTCGAGACTGAGATTGCCGGACTCCGGGAGCAGCTGACCCAAGCCCGCGAGTCGGAGGCATATATGAAGACTCAACTCGACGACGCAAAGGCTGAGGCTGAGATCTTTAGCCACGACCTCGAGGAGGCACGCGCTAATCTTGAGATGGCCGCCCGAATCCAGGACGAAGTCGAAAAGATTCAGGACAAAATTGAAAAGAAAAACGCTCAGATCGCTGAGCTTACTACAGAACTCAAACATCGCGAGGACAGAATCATGGCCCTCGAAAAAGAGGAGGACTCTCTGCGCCACACGATCGAAAATAACATCCGCGTGCAGGCAGAATCGGAGGCAGCACTCAATGCGCGCATCGCTGAGCTTGAGAGCCGGATTGCTTCTGAGCCTGCGGCCGAGACGCTGAAGGAGATGACACCTCACCCGCGCCGCAAGCAGTCAGGGCGTATCTCGGCGATCGACGAGGACCTTGACAATACTGACTGGCTGGTAGCTACACCGCCGGAAGGTACGTCGGCCAAGACTCCCGGCGTGTCTGACGCAGAGTTCGGATATCAGGAGCCTAACCGCAAGAATCCTCCCGAGAATTCTGCTCAAATGTCTCTGTTTTAATTGAATCAATAATTTATTGTCACGAAGATGAATAGCCTTTTCCCAAAAATATTTCTTACCACCTCAATGACTCTTGTGGCCGGTGTCGGGTCAATGAGCGCTGGGCGCCCGCAGACCGTGGAGCCATCAGCTGTTGCAGCCTATGTTTATCCTGCCAATACCCCCGCAGCCCCTAGTTCGATGACCTTCATGCCTGACGGGCAGACCTATCTCATGCTCAGTTCCGACGGTAAGCAGATCAAGAGCTACGAGACCGCTACCGGCAAGGAGACAGGCGTGATACTCGATCTCGAAAATACGCGTGAGACAAAGCTCACAAGCATCGAGGGTTTCTCGCTGAGCGATGATGGCACTATTCTGATCGTCTGGAGATTCAGCGAAAAGATCTATCGACGCTCCATGTCGGCCGAGTATTATACATATAATATATACCGCAATATCCTCCGCCCGCTCTCGACTGAGCATCCCCGCCAGATGTCGCCGGTCGTATCGCCGGATAGCCGTATGGTAGCCTTCGTGGCAGACAACAATATCTATATCAAGAAACTCGATTACAACTCGGAAGTCAGTGTCACGACAGATGGCGAGAAGAACAGCGTCATCAATGGCGTGCCCGACTGGACCTATGAGGAAGAATTCGCTACTACGGTCTCAATGGCATGGTCGCCTGAAAATGATTTCCTGTGCTTCTTGAAATACAACGAGACTGATGTGCCGATGTACGACTTCATGCTCTATCAGGGCAGTTGCAATCCGATGGATGCCTACGAACTTTATCCCGGTGAATATTCATATAAATATCCTGTAGCCGGCCAACGCAATTCCAGAGTTACGCTCCACAGCTACGAAGTCGATACCCGCAAGACGAAGCAGATCGAATTCAAGGATGCTACTATCGAGTATATCCCTCGCATAGCCTATGCTACTTCTACACAGCTTATTGTGACAACACTCAACCGCCCTCAGAACCGCATGGAGGTCTATACGGTCAATCCCCGTTCCACTGTCGTCAAGTCACTGATAGTCGAGGAGTCAAGGAGCTGGATCGATCCCATCGCCTATGAAGGGATGGATGTAAGCAAAGCCGGCATAGTGCTTAACTCGGCTCGCTCAGGCTACAATCACCTTTACGCCTACTCGTTGACCGGCCAACTGCTTGGACAGCTGACATCCGGTGACTATGACGTGACTGCTTACTACGGCCGTGACAACCTCGGAAATATCTACTATCAGTCGACTGCTCAGGGTCCTGTCAATCGCATCGTGACCCGCAAGGACCGAAAAGGAGTAGAGACCGTGATAGGTGATGCTGCCGGAACTACCTCTATCTCATTTGCTCCCTCAATGTCGTACTTCACAATGGCTTACAGCAGTATAGATACCCCTCCGACCTACACTCTGTACAATAACAAATTGAAGAGCATCCGCACTCTCGAAGATAATTCTTCCATCGCCGGACGATATGCCGGGACACCGCGACGTGAGTTCATGGCCTTCGAGAGCGACGGCTATAAACTCAATGCCTATATGGTAAAGCCCGCCGACTTTAATTCTTCCAAGAAGTATCCCGTCATCATGTGGCTGTATAACGGTCCCGGTTCGCAGGAAGTGCTCAACCGCTGGTCAATCGGCTGGGAACAGGCCGCTGCCGATCAGGGTTTCATCGTGGTCTGTGCCGATGGTCGTGGTACGGGTGGCCGCGGTAATGCCTTCCAGTCTGTAGTCTATAAGAATCTCGGCCACTATGAGACTATCGACCAGATCAATGTGGCCAGGAGCGTCGCTCAGCTTCCCTATGTAGACGCATCACGCATAGGGGTTTGCGGTTGGAGCTATGGAGGCTATGAGACACTGATGTGCGCTCAGGCTCAGGGTAGCCCCTTCGCTGCTGCTGTGGCGATAGCGCCCGTGACCTCGTGGAGATACTATGATACAGTGTACACCGAGCGCTATATGGATACACCGCAGGCCAACTTTGATGGCTACATTGAGAGCGCTCCGACAGCTCATGTCAGTCGCATGAACACCCGCCTGTTGCTGATGACCGGCACGGCTGACGACAATGTGCACATGAGCAACACCATCGAATATGTGGCTCGCCTGCAGAGCGCCGGCAAGCTGTGCGATATGCTCCTTTTCCCGAACATGAATCACTCAATCAATGGCTGCAACTCGCGCTCGCTTGTCTATGCCAAAATGATTGAATACTTTAAAAATAATATGTAATGTCTCCTTATAGAAAAAATTCACGCGAACTATCAACCTATATCATAGGTACATGGCGCAACTGGGCCGTCTGTATCGGCCTGATGATGGGTATCGTGCTGCTTTCACCTGTAATCGAGCGCCGTCTTATGCCCATGGTAGCCGCCGGTGTAGCCGGATTTCTGGCTGTATTTGTCTACAAGCGTCGCCATCGTATCAATCAGGCTCTCGCCATCCCATACATTACGATGCTGACGCTCGGTATCTCGGCTCTCCTTTTCCTGGGTATGAACCTGACAGCGAGCATTACCGATGTCTATGAGTTTGCCAATAAGCCTGTCAATCACGATCTGCCATTTATCGTGCAGCTGATTCTGGCTCCGGTAGCTACTATCGTTTCCGGTATTTTCCTACTCCGCCGTCTGGGTAATCACCGCTTCTTCCGCTCGCATAACGGACGCAGCGATGTCAGCCATGTGCAGCGCATCGTCTGGCAGGAGGCACGCTATCATGTGAAGTTGCTGTTTTTCCTGTCACTGTTGCTGACAGTGACGGAGTGGTGCTACTGCTACTTCTACTTCATTACGGCTAATCTCAATCGACCGGACATGTTCTTCTTCGTCTGGCTGCCGGTATCGCTTTACGTCCTTTCGATAGTCATGTGTGGCATCCATTGCATGTCACTCTCCGCATTCTATGGTCAGAGCGATGTTGCAAAACTCATCGGCACCAGTCGCACGACGATTCTCCGCTACCTCCTTGTCGACGCAGATAAGATGTATCTCACCCGCAATGTGATCAAGGTAAAGCATGGAGAAGCCATCTATTTCGACACCCCCGTGAGAGCCGTGCGCCCCTACATGGAGACTGTGACCGAGGGTGAGGCTCGCGCCATCTTCGCTGAGAATAGCGGCATCACAGGCGATTATATGATCAAATTCCTCTTTGACGGCCTCGGATTTAGCGACGACAACAGTATACTCCACTATCTTTGCGTCCCCGCATCTAAGGAGGAAGTCAGTGACTCGCGCATAGAGGGTGGCGTGTGGCTCAGCGTAGATGAGGTACGCGAACTCAATCGAATACACATGCTTTCGGCTGAGCTTTCGGCAGAGCTCGTACATATCTATACCGTCGCAAATGCGTGGAAACGCTATGACATGAACGGCAAACGACTCTACAGCATCAAGAATTACCGCCCGATGCTCAAACTTGCTGAGATGAAGGATTGGACTGTCGATTTCAACGACCCCGTTTGGCTTCGAGTGGCACGCCTTAACGCCGATAAGCCCCTCTTCCGTCTGCGCAGATTCTTCAGTCGAATTTTCTCGCTTGCAATATGAGCGAATCAGCCAGACCGCTTATCGTAATCACCGGACCGACAGCCTCCGGCAAGACCGGTCGGGCCGTTGATGTCGCCTCAGCTCTCGGAGGCGAGATAGTCAGCGCTGACTCCCGCCAGCTCTATCGAGGTATGGACCTCGGTACGGGCAAGGATTTGGACGAATATGGCAGTGTGCCATATCATCTGATTGACATAGCTGATGCCGGTGAGAAACTCAATCTCTACACATATCTTAAGTGTGCAAATGCGGCGATTAGTGACATAGAAAGCCGAGGCCGTTTACCGATCGTGTGTGGCGGAACCGGCATGTATGTCGAGGCGGTTGTTAATGGACTCGCGCTACCTGAAGTCCCTGAGAATAAAGCTTTGCGTGACTCCCTTGTCGGGAAGTCTCTGGCCGAGTTGACCGAAATTCTGTCAGGTATGAAGCGACTTCATAATGAGACGGATGTCGACACTGCAAAGCGTGCAATCCGAGCTATTGAAATCGCGTCCTATTATCAGGAGCACCCACTTGAGGCTCAAAAGTGTGTACCCAATCCGCGTAAGAATGCAGTAATTTTCGGAGTGGACATCGATCGCGAAAGTCGCCGCCACAGAATTTCCGACCGACTTCGCGCTCGTCTTGAGTTCGGGATGGTCGATGAGGTTCGCCAGTTGCTCGCAAATGGTGTTCCCCCCGAGGACCTGATCTATTATGGGCTCGAATACAAATTTCTCACTCTTCACGTCATCGGCGAGCTGACCTATGAAGAAATGTTCACTCAGCTTGAGACCGCCATACATCAGTTTGCCAAGCGACAGATGACATGGTTTCGCGGCATGGAGCGACGTGGACTCCACGTCGAGTGGTTGCCGTGGGATCTCCCCAAGGACGATTTTATTGATGCCGTCAGAAAGCGCTCCGGGGTATGATCAGTCGCTATGTAACTACTTATTTATGCGCTTTGGCGATCATCTGCTCGGATGCGGCAGAAAAGTCACGCACTGAGTTTGGTGCTAAAAATCTGGCTGAATCTCCGGTCGAACTGACCGTTGGTGATGGCTATCTCCAAGCTCAGCTTGAGATCTGCTTTTCGATGCCTGAAAAGATTGAATATGGACCATCGGCTGTAATGCGGGTGGAGTTCAAAGACTCGGATGACCGTGTAGCTGATCTTTCAGTTTGCATATCAGTGTCTGATTATGCTGATATATATGAGGTTCGCAGAATGAGCGTCACACTTAACGGTGAGACAGTTGCCGAATACGATAATAAGATGGCCGCAGAGGTCAACCTTCATGGCGGCGACAACTATCTATTGCTTTCTATGGATGGAAGGTCCGTCGACGTCTATATTGGAAAAGACCGCCTTAGCTACTGCACCTCTTTTGAGACAGCCCATATCCGCGAAATTATGCTGAGCGGAACGAAAGGGGTGGATGTCATGGCGGGAGTGCTGGAGACATTTACCCCGGAGCCTGTATCTCAGCGGATTTCTGAAGAGTCGATCACCGCTATTGATCGCTCCAAGGCTGCTGACATTGCGGGAATCTGGACATATCTCGATCGCGACAACGACCCTGATTACGCTCGTCCGGGAGGACAATACAGTATCGCAATCCTGCCGACAGATAGTCAGGATGCCTACAATATTTATTATGTTGATGGCGCCGCTGTCAACCGCGAAAGGTGGAAGTCGGGCATGCTGAAGGGACGGTTGAAGCCGCTCCCTTTGATAGGCCGATACAGACTCGAATGGTGGGGTAGTGATATGCACAAACTGGAGTCCGAGGCACACGCTGAATTAGAGGATGGCGTGTTGACCCTCAAATTCCCGCTGCTCCATTCGGAGCTGCGCTTCATTCATCCGGTGGAGCGGTAATTGCCGGTTCCCGCTCAGCTGTTAGAAATACTTTTCTGTCAGTACCTGATATTTCTTCGATGCCTTGAAGTCGTCAAGCCAAGCATCAATGCTGTCACGCAGAAGAGTGTCTTTCGGATTGAATAGCCACGATTGAAACTGATTGAGCGACAGTTCGATCGATGCGTCAAGTAGCGGATAGTCGCGTTGCAATATCTTTGCCAGTCGGCTGTTGACTACGGCATTAGGCGTCTCGCCAAGAGCCACACTGATGATGAGCTGCTCGGCGCCGTACTCAGAGTGCTCCTTGATATTGATCTCACCGCCCATCTCTTTGGCGAGATTCTGCAAGCGTGTCTTGAAGGGGGAGTTGACAGGCAGATAGACTGTCTTGCCTATCAGACTGAGGTGAGTGGGATAGGGGATGGTATTAGTGGTCGTGTCACGAAGTTGTACGAGTACCTGTCGGTTGATCAGAAGCGGGCGAGTGTAGCCGTATTGAGCTTTCATATCTGCCGTCAGCGGTATGTCGGCAATGACGATATCCAGAGTGCCGTCCGACAGGAGTGAGAGCATGTCGTCAGCACGGCTGAATCCGGTGATATGTATAGGCCGGTTATGTTTTTTTGAGAGCTCGTTGAGCAGGTCATAGTAGAATCCGGAAAGAGAGTCGTCGGCGGCGTAGACTCCCATGGGCGAAAATTCAATGGCGATGTTGAGCGTATCACCACCCGGACGCACGTAAGAGCGAGGGTAGGGGTCGCTTCCCGGCTGTGAGCACCATCTGATGAAGAACATCAGCAGAACGGCTCCACCAAGGAGGAATGTGTAGTAGAACAGACGCCCTGTAATAGGCTTTAATTGTTTCATGGTTAGAGAGAAGTGGATTAGTTGGCGAAGTCAACTGACAATCCTAACTGGAATCGGCGCGGATTGAGCGGATAGCCCGGCATAGAGAAGTAGTTGCTTCCGGTGAGGCCCTGATTGACGTGCGACATCATTACATAGAAACGTGTTTTGCTAAGTTTCATGTTGATGTATGCGTTCATGAATGGATAGTTGCCACACTCATATTCCTGCTGATTGTAGAATGTCATTGTCGCCGGCTGATATGCTACGCTTTTATATTTTGTATAGTAGTCGCAGTCAATACCAAGCTGCACATGCAGGGTGGCAACCTTGAAGGTAACATACAGGTTAGAGTAGACCGCTAAATTGGGCAGCGGGAGAGCTGTCGCATTTGATGTGGTCTGATATGTGATCCGGTTCTCCCAGTGCAAGGCGCGGATATGGAAGTCTTGGTGCAGACGTGCGCTGAACACCTGAATGTTGCCGCCATACTGTGTCGGGAGCGCATTGCTGTCAAAGTAGATAAGGTTCTGGATATTCTCTACTCCGGCTGTCAGGTAGGTATGCGTGTGCGGTATTGTGATTCCACCGCCGGCTCTCAGTCGGCGAGTCTTTGAGAAGTTGTTGTGCCAGATGAAGTGGTTGGACACATAGTTGTTAAGCAGATATTGAGGCGCTGTGTTTGAGAAGTTGACGTAGCCACCGACTTTCACAGTGTCGCCTAACAGTCGAATCCGAGCATCCACGTTGCCATCCACCTTGACTTCGCCTACAGCCCGTCCGGCGATACCCAGCTCGGCGGTTGCGCTATAGTTGAGGGTAAATCCTTTTCGGCGAGCGAGCTGTGCGCCGATCCATAGATAGTTTTCAGTGGCTCTGGGAGCTATCTTCTCGTCATACGGGTAGGGTGTCAGCCCGACAGGTTCGTAGCCCAGAGGGATGGAGTCGGCCATCTGTGTGAATTTACGTATTTCGTGAGTGACGAATGCAGTAAGACCGGCTTTCGCGTATTTATTGAAACCCTCCATCAGCGAGAGGCCTACGGTATTTCTCAGGCCCCAGTAGCGGGTGAGGTCGTGAGTCCCATCGGTCGAAAGATATGTGTTCTTCCAGAAGTCACGGTCATTGGGCTCTGATGTGTTGATGAATTCGTGGCTGTTATTGTTGTATTTGAGAGTCCATATAACAGAGGTGACCGGGATGAAGTCCTCACCGATGAGTGTGTCTGTCTCCTCGTCGTAGCGCTCGCGCCAGAATCCAAGTTTATAGCGCGAATTGAGCCAGAGCTCTCCCCCTTTGACGCGTGAGTGGGCTGCGGTGAGATAGGTGGGGATAGCTTTCGTGTCGATAGTGTTGTCGCCACCCTGCACAGCTGCCGGGTCGGTGATGTAGCGGTCGTCGGTAATGCCGCCATTCTCCTTGTTGACGCTGTTGTAGTGGTTGTAATAGCCTTGAAATTCAAAATGGTCGCCAATATAGGATCCTGAAAAACCCCATATCAGGTTCTTGGCAGCCTGATAGTCATAGCTTCCTTTTGAGTAGATGTAGTCGATTAATGCTCCGATCTGAGCTTTTGGGTTGACATTGCCTGAGAATGTGCCCTTGAGTCGGTCCTGCGTGGTCTCACGGCTGCCTCCGGTGTTGTATGACAGGAGTGTCATCGGGATGCGTGTATTGTAGAAGCGCATCGTGCTTTCTGACGGCAACCATGCGGAGAGCGCATCGCGGAAGAAGAAGTCGGAGTAGGGCTTACGGTCGAAGTAGATCATGTTGTAACCCTCCGCACCGAAGTTGGCCGTAGTGGCGTAAGCGTCTGACACTTCGGAGGGTACGGTCTCCTGAGCGTAGTTGGTATGCAGGGTGTCGATGGTTGCGGATATGCGTTCACCCAGGGGGGGAGTGACCCCCCATGCGCGTGAGGGCGCAATCACCGGCCCCTTTGCTGCGGCGACAAGGGGGGCTATGATGGATAGAGCTGTCAGCAGTATATGTTTCATTTCTTTCGACAAAGATACTAACTTCCGCTTTTATTTTCGATTTATTTTGGACTAAAGTGCGCCTCTCAGCTCTTAAGTGGGTTTTCGACGCGGTAGCTTTCGATTGTTTCGCGCACAAGCCGTTTGCCGATTCTTGTGTAGCCTACTGTCTCAGGATCAATTATCCGTGAGAAGATTTCGATTGCTTTTGAGCTTTCGCCCTGCTCGTCGGCCATCTCGAGAGCCTTGAGTATGAGCTTTGATATACCTTTATAAAGTGTGTCGGTGAATGGCAGCTGATACTCCGTAAGCAGCAGAATCTGAATCGCATAATAGTATAGGGCGAGTACATGCTCGTCGCCGGGATTGTAACCCTGAAAATCCTTAAGCAGCTTATTGATGACGGAGATGCGTGCCTTGGAGCGCCCCCACTTCGAGCGGGAAAGCTCCTTGGCAATATCTCTTTGGTATTTTTCCGACAGCTTGTCAACATCGGGGTTGACAAAGAAGTCAAAGTAGGCTTTGATCTCTTTGCGTGCGGAGTAGGCATCCGTTATTATGTCGATGAGCTGCTCCCTTGTGAGGGGGAGCAGCTCGCGTCGGAGGTCGTTTTTTGACATGCTCAGTTGTTGGGTTGAGCGGGTTTGAGCCACTTGTCGAGCCAGCGGAAGAATACGCGCTGCCAGAGTACGGCGTTCTGCGGCTTCAGAATCCAGTGGTTCTCATCGGGGAAGATGACCATTTCAGCAGGTACGCCACGCAGACGTGCGGCATTGAAGGCCATTTCGCCCTGTGACGACAGAATACGATAGTCGTATTCGCCATGAGTGATCAGTATGGGGGTGTCCCATTTGTCGATGAATTTGTGGGGCGACATTGCGAATGTGCGCTGTGCGGCTGCGTTGTCCTTGTCCCAGGGAGCTCCGCCCATATCCCAGTTGGCAAACCACATCTCCTCTGTCTCGAGATACTGTGCCTCCATATTGAAGATGCCGGCATGAGCTATCAGAGCTGCAAAGCGGCCGTCATGATTTCCTGCAAGCCAGTAGACTGAGAAGCCACCGTAGCTTGCTCCTACTGCGCCGATATGGTCAGCATCGACGTAAGGTTCTGCCTTCATGTAGTCGACTGCTGAAAGGTAGTCGCGCATGTTCTGGCCGGGATAGTCCTTGGAGATCTGAGCGTTCCATTCTGTACCGAATCCGGGGAGGCCACGGCGGTTAGGAGCGATGATGATGTAGCCGTTGGATGCCATCAGTGCGAAGTTCCAGCGGTAGCTCCAGAACTGGCTCACTGCCTGCTGGGGACCACCCTGGCAATAAAGTATCGCAGGATATTTCTTTTCGGGATCAAAGTTCGGGGGGAGTACAACCCAGGTAGTCATGAGTTTGCCATCGGTCGTGGGCACAAGGCGTTTTTCGACTTTGGGCATATCGACCTGAGCAAGCAGTTCGGTGTTGACATTTGTCAGTTGGCTGACCTCAGATGTTTTCAGGTTGACAGCAAAGACCTCGTTAGGCTCTACCATCGAGTGGCGGAGGGTGATGAGGCAGTCATTGCCGGCGGGAGCGAGGGCTGCATAGTCATACTGACCCTCGGCGATGGTGGCTACTCCCTTGGTCTCTGTATTGATAGAGAAGATCGGAGTCACGCCATCCTTGGCAGCGATGAAGAAGATGCCCTTGCCGTCAGGTTGCCAGGCGATAGCGTCGGCAGTATAGTCCCAGTCGGTGGTTAGATCTGTCTTCTCGCGTGAAGCCATATCCATGATGAAGATGCGGTTTTTGTCGCTCTCATATCCGTCATGCTCCATTGAGAGCCATGCCAATTGGGTGCCGTCGGGAGAGAAAGCGGGGGCTGTGTCGTAGCCGTTCATGCCTTCTGTCAGACATTCGGTGGTAGCCATCTCAAGGTCGTAGAGGTAGAGATTGGAGTTGGTAGATATGGCATATTCCAGACCTGTCTTTTTGCGAGAGACGTAGACAAGTGACTTGTTGTCAGGCGAGAATGCAAACGACTCAATGCCACCGAAGGGCTTCATTGGGGCTTCAAAGGGCTCATCGGCCATTATGTCGGTGACATTTGAAAGAACCTTGCCATCCCAATCGGCTAAGAAGGGGTGCGGAATTTCGGTGACCCATTCATCCCAATGCTTGTACATCAGGTCGTCGATAATGCGGCCTGTGGCTTTGGGCAGGTCGGGATAGACATCCTGAGCCGTGCGGCTATATTTCACGTTGGATATCATTACGATATGCTTCTCATCTGGCGAGAAGAGGAAACCCTGAACTCCCTTTTCAAGTTCAGATACGACATGTGCATCCGAGCCGTCGGCGTTCATCACCCATAGCTGAGGCTGTTCGCCCGAGGCAGCGATGAAGGCGATACGCTTTCCGCCGTCGATCCAGGTAGCCGAGTTTTCTGAGCGTGCTGTTCGTGTCAGGCGCTTTGAGTTTGAGCCGTCGATGTCCATGACATACAGATCGGCATTGCTCTTATTCTCCTCAATGCTTTCGTAGGCCACTGAGTAGAGTATCTTGGTGCCGTCCGGCGATACTACAGGATTGCTTACACGGCCGAGTGCTTCGAGGGCCTCAATGGAGAATGTCCGATTTTCGATTTTTACGTCAGGCCGATCAATGATGTATTCATCTGCCTCGCTTGACGCGCCGCTGCATGAAGAGAGAGCGATAAGTGCTGCCGACATGGTTGCGATTAGTGTTGATGATGTATTCATTATTATTTTGATTTGTGATATTTTTTGGATTGGCTGTGGATATAAGAGCCCCCGGGAAATAGTTGCTTGATGAGGTCGGGCCTGTGGAGGCGGTTGAGTGACTTGATGATTCCGGAGCGGTAGGTGCGGTCATACCAGAAGAAATATTGTCGCTGAGCGAGCTTTTCCTCTGGCGTAGTCGCGGTGAAAATGCGTTTGCCGGTATACGGATGAATTCCGGTATAATATATTTCAGTCGCAAGTGTCATCGGCGTCGGAGTGAAATCCTGCACTTGTTCCAGATGCATGTTCAGCCCCTTGGTCTTGACAGCAAGTTCGGCCATGTCGATCTCTTCGCAACCGGGGTGAGAGGAGATGAAGTAGGGGATGAGCTGCTGATTGAGCCCTTGGCGACGATTGACATCGTCAAATATCTCTTTAAACTTGTAGTAGAGGTCAAACGATGGCTTGCGCATGATCTGCAGAACATGATCCTCAGTGTGTTCAGGCGCGACCTTGAGGCGACCGGAGACATGGTCAGTAATCAGCTCGCGCATGTATCTGAGGTTAGTACCATCGATTTTGGAGTTGCCGGTCTGATGCATTGACAGATCGTAGCGCACTCCGCTGCCTATGAATGATTTCTTCACTCCCGGCAGGGCGTCGACTTTATGATAGATATCGAGCAGAGGGGTATGATCTGTGTTGAGGTTGGGGCATACCACAGGTTGCAGGCACGATGGACGCAGACATTTCCGGCATTTCTCCAGATCGCGGCCATGCATCTTGTACATATTGGCCGACGGGCCTCCAAGGTCGCTGATATACCCTTTGAAATCAGGCATTCGCGTGATGGCCTTCACCTCACTAAGGATCGACTTCTCGGAGCGCGAGGCGATGAATTTGCCCTGATGGGCTGAGATAGTGCAGAATGCACATCCGCCGAAGCATCCGCGATGCATATTGACCGAAAATTTTATCATGTCAAAAGCCGGGATTCGCTTTCCGCGATAACGTGGATGCGGCATGCGGGTGTATGGGAGGTCAAATGATGCATCTATTTCCTCTGTAGTCATAGGCGGATACATCGGATTGACTCTGATTGTCATCTCTTTGCTGTGGGGCTGCCATAGTGTAGCTCCCTCGAAGCGGTTGCTCTGCTGCTCGATATGCTTGAAATTGGCTGACTGTAGCGCCTTGTCGCGGCAGCAATCGGCAAATGATGAGAGGATAATGTTAGACTCGTCAGCCGCCGGAGGCTGGTTGCTCAGAGGCTGTCGGGAAACGATCTGCGGAATATCGTAAAGGTCGGTCAATGAGGCTCCTTCGGATAGTCGTCGGGCTATTTCGACGATAGGCTTTTCGCCCATGCCGTATATGATGAGATCGGCCGGTGAGTCGACAAGCAGCGACGGCCGGAGCCGATCTTCCCAGTAGTCATAGTGGCTGAGACGGCGCATTGAGGCTTCGATTCCGCCGGCTATGACCGGGACGTCAGGATATAGATCCTTTAGTATGCGGCTGTAGACTATCGTGGGATAGTCGGGACGCATCCCGTGGCGACCGTCGGGGGTATAGGCATCGTCGCTGCGGCGACGTCGGGCGGCAGTGTAGTGATTGACCATCGAGTCCATCGCTCCGGCCGATACGCCGAAGAAGAGCCGAGGCTTACCCATCTTGCGGAAGTCGCGCAGGTCGTCGCGCCAATTGGGTTGCGGGACGATTGCCACCCGATAGCCGTGAGCCTGTAATACGCGTCCGAGCACAGCAGCGCCGAACGACGGGTGATCGACATACGCATCACCGGTGAATAAGATCACATCTGCATAGTCCCATCCGAGGGCGTCCATCTCTTTGACGGATGTCGGAAGCCATCTGCGGTTGTCGGTCAATGTTCTGTCAGATATCTCAGTCGGCTGCTTTTGCATCGAATTTTTCTTTTAGGTATTGTTCGGCTTTCAGTATCTCGTCGCGCAGGCGTGCAGCCTCCATGAATTCCATATTTTTGGCCGCTTTGACCATGTCGTTGCGCATGTGAGTGATGTTGCGCTCGAGTTCTTGACGCGACATGTAGGGGATGACGGGATCGGCTGCGATGTTGACAGATGCCGGGTTATATTCCTGGCTGTAGGGTATCGAGGGGGATGCCTTTCGGTTGCGTGGCGAGCGTGCATCTCTCGGGTCGGCTCCTTCGGGAGCGTCCAGACCGACGATCTTGTTGCGGGCTTTGATGATAGCCTGAGGTGTGATGCCGTGAGCTTCGTTGTAGGCCATCTGTATGCCTCGGCGACGCTCGGTTTCGTCGATGGTCTGCTGCATGCTGTCGGTGACTTTGTCGGCATACATGATTACCTTGCCGTTGAGGTTTCGAGCTGCGCGACCCACGGTCTGAGTCAGGGAGCGGTGGGAGCGGAGGAAGCCTTCTTTGTCGGCATCGAGGATGGCTACGAGCGATACTTCCGGAAGGTCAAGACCCTCTCGCAGGAGGTTAACGCCGATGAGCACATCGTAAGTGCCGGCGCGCAGGTCGTCGAGAATACGGATACGGTCGAGCGTGTCTACATCGCTGTGGATATAGGCTGTCTTGACATCCATTCGGGTGAGATACTCATTGAGCTCTTCGGCCATTCGCTTTGTGAGAGTGGTGACGAGTACGCGCTCATCCCGCTCGCGACGGATACTGATCTCTTCCAGCAGGTCATCGACCTGATTGAGCGACGGACGGATCTCGATTTCGGGGTCGAGCAGGCCTGTGGGGCGGATGAGCTGCTCGACGATGACACCTTCACTCTGCTGCAGCTCGTAGTCGGCAGGTGTGGCGCTGACATAGATGGTCTGATGCGACAGTCCTTCAAATTCTTCAAATTTGAGAGGGCGGTTGTCGAGGGCTGCCGGGAGGCGGAAGCCATACTCCACGAGGTTCATCTTGCGGGCGACGTCACCGCCATACATTGCACGGATCTGAGGCACAGTGACATGGCTTTCATCGATGATGGTCATGTAGTCGCTCGGGAAGTAGTCGAGGAGGCAGAACGGGCGCATCCCGGGTTCACGGCCGTCAAAATATCGGCTATAGTTTTCGATACCGGGGCAGTGGCCTACCTCGCGCATCATCTCGACGTCGTAGGTGACGCGCTCGTAGAGGCGTTTGGCTTCGAGTTCACGCGCTTCGCGATTGAAGAAGTCTACCTGTTCACCCAGATCAAGCTGGATCTGCGAAAGTGCCGACCCCATGCGCTGAGGAGAGGTCACAAAGATGTTGGCAGGATAGATCTTGAAGCTGTCTTGCGGCACGGTGACCTCAGTCAGCGGGTCGATCGTGGCGACTGATTCTATTTCATCTCCCCAGAATGTCACTCTGACGATCAGGTCCTCATAGGCCAGGCGGATGTCGACGGTATCACCCTTGACGCGGAATGTGCCTCGCGCCGGATCAATTTCGTTGCGGGCATACATCGCTCCTGAGAGCTTGCGTAGCAGGTTGTTGCGGGTGATTTTTATGCCGGGAGCTACGTCTATGACGTTGGTGTGGAAGTCATCCGGGTTGCCGATGCCGTATAGGCATGAGACGGAGCTGACTACGATCACATCTCGTCGGCCCGAAAGCAGGGCCTGAGTGGCTGCCAGTCGCAAGCGGTCGATTTCGTCATTGATCATCAGATCTTTTTCGATATACTTGTCGACGGAGGGTATGTAGGCTTCCGGCTGGTAGTAGTCATAATATGATACAAAGTACTGTACGGAGTTTTCCGGGAAGAATTGTTTGAACTCGCTGTAAAGCTGAGCGGCAAGAGTCTTGTTGTGGCTTAGTATCAGGGTTGGGCGGTTGACTTTCTGGATGACATTGGCCATCGTAAAGGTCTTGCCCGAACCTGTGACGCCAAGGAGGGTCTGAGCCGGGACTCCATCTTCGACTCCGCGTGCGAGGGCGTCGATGGCAGCCGGCTGATCTCCAGTGGGTTTATATGGTGCTTTGAGTTTGAATTCCATCTTTAGAATATAATCTGCAAAGATACTGATTATTTACGTCTTATCCTTGGCTTTGGCTGCAATTTGGCTGTAAATAGAGTTAAATAATTGTAATAGTCAGGAGGGCGAAAGGACTTGCGGGAGGGATAAACGCAGAGCCGGAAGCCTATGATTGCTCATGGACTTCCGGCGACGTTTCAACTATTTATTTATGAGAGCCTTAAGGTCTAGTATCACTACCCGAACAATAAGGACGAGGGATGTTTAAAAAAAATAAAGATTATGAGTATTTGAGTTTAAATAGCTGCAAAGTAAAAAAGTGTGTTTTTCATAGTATTGATTCGTTGTCTATCAAATTCATATATATAACAACCTAAAGCCAGCTTAGGATGCTGACTTTGAGTTAAAAAATCATGTATAAAGTGTTAAATTCGTGCTAATGTGTCTCCGGTTATGGCGATTTCGCCCTTGTCGGCGAGTTTTCTGACAGCAGCGATGATGTCATCGGGTGTCAGATTGGAGGATGTGATCAACTTTTTTAGCGCGATAGGCGACTCGAATCCAAGGATGAGACGCACGGTCTCTTCAGCCGACGCAGTCGCTGACGACGGTGCCGGCTGACGCTTGCGCTGTACGCGGCAGTAATCGCACTTCCCGCACGGCTTGACCGGCTTCTCTCCAAAGTATTCAAGCAGGGTGTTCACACGGCATCCTGACGTCTCGAAAGCAAATTTTTTCATTGCTTCGATGCGTTTCTTCATGCTGTCGCGCCGATGCTCATAGACGGTCAGCGGGATCTGGACATTTCGCTCATCGACGCGGGAGCGTGTGAAGAGTATCATCGGGTTGCTTGTCCGGGGCACGTAGTGGATGGCGCGTGCGCGTGCAAGTTCGAGCAGGGCCTCGTAGACTTCGCGTTCGGTGAGCGAGGCACGGGATGCGATGACACTCTCGGAGATGTATTCGTAGTCGGCAAACAGACCTGTGTAACTTCTCAGGATGGTGTTGAGCACAGTGTCGGCGTTGTGACTCACTCGAAGGTTGTAGAGTTCCTCCTTGTCGACTCCTATCATTATCCTCGATTGAGAGTTGTAGTCTTCAAGATATTCGATGTAGCCGGAGCGCGCGATTATCGAGATGGCCGAATCGGTCATGGCCGGATTGAGCTTGAAGCGTTCGCAAAATTGGCGGATGTTAAACTCTTTGAGGGTGTTGTATCCTTCTTCGATTCCGATGTTGAGGAATACACATAGCTTGGTGTAGATTCCTTTTATGAAATCTCGTGGCGGGAAGGCCATCGTCAGTCGGCGCGTCAGCACTCCTTTGTCGGATGGTGCGATGAGCATGACGGCGAGCGACTCCAGTCCATCGCGACCGGCGCGGCCCGCTTCCTGATAGTATTCTTCAAGAGATGGTGGGAGGTCATAGTGGATCACTACGCGGACATCCGGCTTATCGATACCCATACCGAACGCATTCGTGGCTACGACTACACGCGTCTCTCCGCTTTTCCACCGGTTCTGTCGCTCGGTCTTGAGCTCCGGGATGAGTCCGGCATGGTAGGCTTCAGCGGTTATTCCTTCGGCTGAGAGACGGGCGGCAAGTTCAAGGGTGCGCTTGCGTGATCGGACATAAACGATAGCAGTGCCGGCTACTCTGCTGAGTATCTCGACCATCTTGCTCTCCTTGTCCTCGCAAAATCGAGTCAGATACGACAGATTGTGACGATCGAAGCTGAGTCGGAAGATGTGGTCGCGCGAGGCGAATTGAAGTTGGGTAGCTATGTCGTCAACAACCTGAGGAGTGGCCGATGCGGTGAGGGCGAGTATGGGGACTCCGGGGAGTTCGCGGCGCGCTATGCTGATGTTCAGATATGATGGGCGGAAGTCATAGCCCCACTGGGAGATGCAGTGCGCCTCGTCGACTACTATCAGTGATATTTTGAGTCGACGGAGCAGCGATCGGAACTTGTCGCTCTGTAGCTTTTCAGGCGAGGCATAGAGGATTTTGATGCGGCCGGACTCCAGGTGGTTGAGAGCCACACGGTTTTCGCGGTGAGAGAGGCCTGAGTGCAGGGCGATGGCTTTGATGTGGCGTGCACGCAGATTGTCTACCTGGTCTTTCATCAGGGAGATAAGGGGCGTGATGACAAGCGTTATGCCGGGGAGGATGAGGGCGGGCACCTGAAAGGTAATGGACTTACCGCCTCCGGTTGGCATAAGGCCGATAGTGTCGTGGCCGGCAAGTACGGAGTCGATGATATCCTCCTGACATGGACGGAAAGAGTCATACCCCCAGTACTGACGGAGAGTTTCGCGTGCCTGTTGGCTCATTGAGGTATGTGGATATCCTTTATGAGTAGCTGAATGGCGTTGGGAGTCGAGGAGTGGTGATTGTCCTCGATGGTGTAGCAGATGTCAAATGGCTTTCCTGACGAGATGTGCGGAAAGTATTGAGCCATATTGAAAGCGATGCCGTTGAGGACTTTGCCGGAGGTATTGTCGACGAGTTCGAGCTTTATGTGCTCAAGCTGTTTGCCGACGAGTTTGCTCGTACCGAAGTCCATGACGGATTTTGTGCAGAATACGGGTTTGGGATTGCCCGGGCCGAAGGGGTTGAACTTGCGCAGAAGGGCGACAAAATCATTTGAAATGTCGGCAAACGAGATGTTGGCGCTGATGTCGACCAGAGGGGTCAGCTGCTTGTCGGTGATATGGTCGCTGACATACTTCTCAAATCTGCGGGTAAACTCTTCGATGTTTTCTTCCTTCATTGACAGTCCGACAGCATAGGTGTGTCCGCCGAAGGTCTCGAGAAGGTCGCGGCATGAGTCGACTGCGCTGTAGATGTCAAACCCCTGCACGGAGCGTGCCGAGCCTGTCGCAAGACCATTGGAGAGTGTGAGCACGACCGAGGGCTTATAGTAGAGTTCGGTCAGTCTGGATGCTACGATGCCGATGATGCCCTTGTGCCAGTCCTTGTTATAGATGACGATCGCTTTCTTGGATAGTTCTTCCTCGGTGCGAGCATCAATGATGGCATTGGCCTCGGTGGTGATAGTCTTGTCAAGTTCCTTGCGGTCTTTGTTGTACTGGTCGATGTTGCGGGCATGATCCATGGCGTCGGCGCTGTCGCGCGCTACGAGCAGGTCGACGGCCTCTTTTCCGCTCTGCATGCGTCCCGAAGCGTTGATGCGCGGGCCGATTTTGAATATGACATCGGAGATAGTGATCTCGCGGCCGAGGAGCTGTGAGATCTTGATGATAGCTCGCAGGCCGAGGTTGGGATTTGCGTTGAGGCGCTTGAGTCCCTGATAGGCCATGATGCGATTTTCATCGGTCATGGGTACGATATCGGCGGCGATAGACA
>JAAVFS010000110.1 GCA_014800605.1 Bacteroidales bacterium
CGCGGCCCTGACAGTCGGCATGACTGCTCAGGGCCGAAGCGTGTCCGCGCGTCAGGTCGACACCCGTGTCGGCACGGCCCCCAGCCGCACCCTGACGGCGGGCACGTTCGGCAAGAAGACCGAGGAGTTCGGGCAGACCCTCCCCGCCGTCGCCGAGCCACACGGCATGAACTTCTGGACACCGCAGACTCGCGACACCGAGCACAAGTGCGTCGCCCCTTACTACTATGAGGACTCCCTCCTCCAGGGCTTCCGCAACAGCCACTGGATCGTAGGCGGTTGCACCCAGGACTATGGTTCGATGACCTTGATGCCCCTCTCGGGCTCACTCCGCCTCCTCCCTCATGAGCGCGCCACACGCCTCGACCACTCTACCGAGGTGGCCACTCCGTCGCTCTACAGCGTCGACCTTCCCGACGAGGGGATCCACGCCGGCATGACCGGAACATCGCGCGCCGCCATCTTCGACTTTGTCTACGACCACGCCGGTGACGCCTATCTCGTAGTCAACCCCAACAGCGACGAAGGGCAGGGGACTATCACCCTCGACCCTGCTCGCGGCGAGATCTACGGCACCAACCCAATCCACCGTATCTATCAGGGCAAAGGGGAGCCCGCAGGCTATGCAGGCCACTTCACAATCCGGCTCGACCGCCCCATCACCGACTATGGCGTCTATACCGGCTCCACATCTCTGCCCGGACTCCGCTCGATCTCCTACATGCCCGAAAGCGGCCTGTGGGTCAAATTCGATGTTGCCGCCGGCGATACGGTGACAGTGCGCGCAGCCTCCTCGTTTGTCGATGTTGACGGCGCGCGTCGCAACCTTGATGCCGAAATTCCTGCCGAGGCCACATTCGCCTCCGTGGCCTCCCGCCTCGACTCCATCTGGGCCAACGAGTTTTCCCGAATCAAAGTCGAAGGGGGAGACTCCGCTGCCCTACGCAATTTTTATGGCGCGATCTATCGCTCTTCGCTACTGCCCAGAGTCATCAATGACGTCGACGGCCGCTACCCATCATTTGCCGGGACGGGCGAGATCATGAGCATGGCTTCCGGACATAACCACTACGATGACTTCTCGATGTGGGACACCTATCGCGCCCTGCATCCGCTCAAGGTCATCACCGACCCGGCCCGCTCGGCCGACATGATGCAGTCGCTCGTCGACAAAGGCACGCAGGGTGGATGGCTCCCCATCTTCCCCTGCTGGAACAGCTACACCGCCGCCATGATAGGCGACCACTGCATCTCCGCCATCGCCGACGCCTATGTAAAGGGGGTCGACGGCTTCGACATCGAGACCGCCTACACGCTTATGCGTCGCAACGCCTTCGAGTCGCCCGCTGACTCGGCCGACTATCGCGACGGAAAGGGTAGGCGTGCCCTCGGCTCCTACCTCCGCTACGGCTACATCCCGCTCGAAGACAGCGTCCCTTACGCCTATCACCGCCGCGAGCAGACCAGCCGCACGCTCGAGTATGCCTACGACGACTATGCTCTCGCTCAGGTGGCGCGCCGACTTGGCCGCACCGCCGACTATGACTCCCTGATACACCGCTCGCGGAATTATCGCAACGTGATCAATCCCGCCAACGGCTATGCCGGCGGACGCCATGCCGACGGCTCCTGGGCGACAGGTGACGAAGCCGATCCGTTTACATTCCAGCGCTACATAACCGAAGGCGCACCCTGCCACTACACATGGTATGTACCCCACGACATCCCCGGCCTTGTCGAGACCCTCGGTGGACGCGAGACCTTCATCGCCAAGCTCGACAGCATGTTCAGCTGCGGCCGCTACTGGCATGGCAACGAGCCCTGCCACCAGGTTGCGTGGCTGGCAGCCATGGTCGGCGAGCCGAAAAAGACCCAGGAGCGTGTGCGCCACATCATGGCTACCGAATACTTCGACACTCCCGGCGGACTGGCCGGTAACGACGATGCCGGACAGATGTCGGCATGGTATGCCTTCGCCGCGATGGGATTCTATCCCGTCTGCCCCGGAAGCACCGACTATGTCATCGGCTCCCCCTCATTTGAGCGCGTGGAGATCAGCCTTGACAATGGCCGGACCTTTACCATAATAGCTCACGGTGCATCCTCCGAGAATATCTATATCGACCGCATGCTGCTCAATGGGCGCCCCTATGATAAGACCGTGATCAGCCATGACGATATCATGGCCGGATCGACACTCGAGTGTTTCATGACTTCCTCACCCGACTGACGGCGACATGGCCTTCCCGATCACCATAAGCCGTGAGTGTGGCCACGTGATGCGCGGACTGGCTATCACGGCCATCGCGCTTCACAATTTCTGCCACTGGATTCCGGGTGCGGTGCTTCAGAATGAGTCGGAGTTTCTTGCCGGCAATGTCGAGCGCCTCGCGGCTGTCGACTGCCGCACGTGGCAGGGGGTCTTTGATATCATATCCTATTTCGGATGGTATGGTGTCCCGGTGTTCGTCTTCCTCACGGGCCTCGGTCTTGTGATGAAATACGAGCGCGACCGCGCTCCGTTCGCTGCCGGCGGTTTCCTCAAGTCCAACTGGCTGAAGCTGGTCAATCTGATGCTCCCCGGAGTCGTGGCTTTCATAGTCACAAATACGGTGGTAGCAATGCTCTCAGGATATATAGGCGCCTCATGGTCAGTGCGCTTCCTCTTTCAGCTGACGATGCTTCCCGACCTGATCTTCCCGTGGTATGGCCCCGTGCCGGGTGTCTACTGGTATTTCGGACTGACCCTCCAGCTCTACATCATCTATGCGTTTGCCGTGCATGGCCGGCGCGCGTCGTGGCTTGCCATCCTCGTGACCGTCTCGCTGGGTCTTCAGTGGGCGTTTGCCCCCGATTCATGGGTGCTGACGTGGATACGCCACAACGCTACAGGCTGGATGACGGTATTCGTCTTCGGCATCCTCTGGGCGCGTCGCTCCTCGGTCAGTGCCGTGACTGCCATAGCGATAGCCGTGGTAGCCTTGGCGACATTCTATCCGTCGGCCATTGATCCGTACGCCTGGCAGCTCTCTATCCTTGACGTTGTCGTCATCCTGTTCCTATTGGCGCGGTTGTCACTGCGCATTCCGGTGTGGAGAGAGGTCTGGATATGGGTCGGAAGGCTGAGCCCCTTTATCTTCGTGGCCCATCCGCTCGTCAGAGCGTGGATTTTTGCCGCCGACGAGAGTCTGACCCCATCGTGGTGGCTTCTGCCGGCCTACTTTGCGTCCGTAATCATCACATCCATAGCCTACAGATATGTGTGGCGCTACTCCTCCCGGCTCCTTACTTGCCGGTTGGGCGCCAGCAGTAAAGGCGGTCCGCAGGGCGGATCTTTGCAGGCACCTTGATAGCGATGCTGTCACCCTTGACGGCGCGCTCCACAGGGCCGTTGTCGCCGTGCAGCTCGTCGATCGTAAGGATGAGCGCCCCTGTGGTCGGGCCCGTGATTACTACCTCGTCACCCACAGCCAATTCGCCCGCCTCAAGCAGAAATTCGCCGACGCCGAGCTTAGAAAAATATTTGGTGCCGCGCCCTACATACTCCTTGACACGCGTGGCCGATGATCCGTATTTCGATGACCATTCGCCCAGACGCTGCCCCATGTAGTAGCCGTCCCAGAATCCGCGATTGAAGATCTTGGTCAGACGCTCGTCCCATCCCTTGACCATCTCGTCGGTGAAAGTCCCGTCGCAGATGGCGCGCAGAGCCTCGTCGTAACATTCGACAGCGATGCGCACATACTCCGGACCGCGGGCGCGCCCCTCTATCTTGAAGACACTCACCCCGGCATCGATCATGCGGTCGAGGAAGTGGATGGTTTTCAGGTCCTTGGGCGACATGATATACTTATTGTCGACAGTCAGCTCATCGCCCGTCTCCAGGTCGCGCACGCCATAGCTGCGGCGGCATATCTGAGTGCAGCTGCCCCGGTTGGCGCTCGAATTCATCTCATGAAGGCTCAGATAGCACTTGCCGGAAACTGCCATGCAGAGAGCCCCGTGGCAGAACATCTCGATTCTGACCGGTTCGCCATGCGGCCCGCGCACATCCTCCTCGACGATCCGGCGATGTATCTCCGACACCTGATCCATATTCAGCTCACGCGCCAGCACGACCACATCAGCCCACTGCGCATAGAACTTCAGCGCCTCGAAATTGCTGACATTGCACTGCGTCGAGATATGCACCTCCACGCCCCGTTGGCAAGCATAGAGGATAGCCGCTATATCGCTCGCAATGATAGCCGAGACACCGCTCTGAGCCACAGCGTCGATGATCGCGTGACACTTCTCGATTTCTCCGTCATAGATTATAGTGTTGACAGTCAGATAGGACTTTACGCCATGCGAGTCGCAGATAGAGGCGATGTTGCGCAGATCGTCGAGCGTGAAATTGGCGCTCGAACGAGCACGCATATTCAGACCCTCGACACCGAAATAGACCGCATCGGCGCCCGCATCAATAGCCGCATATAGAGACTCGTAGCTCCCCACAGGAGCCATGACTTCAAACTGTTTTCTGTCCGGATTGCCCATAATAGTGTGTATTTACCCGCAAAGTTAAGCATATTCTTCCGTAAAAACACAAATTCACCCGTCAACAATGCGTCATAGAAGCACATATATATTGTACCCGAAAGATATAAACACTACCTTTGCAAAAACAATCCACACCATAATCCCTATCCATCCATGAAAAAATCCGGACTATATACCCGCACAGGCGACCTCGGGACCACCTCCCTCGTCGACGGATCACGCGTCAGCAAGTCGCATCCCCGACTCAACGCCTACGGCACCATCGACGAGCTCAACGCCGCCATTGCCCTCCTGACCTCCGACCCCGCCACACACCCCGACTGGCGTGATACCCTGACATTCATCCAGCACAAACTCTTCACCATCGGAGCCTACCTCGCCACCCCCGTCGACGCCCCCGGCACCATCACCACAGCCGTAGGCCTGGGACAGAAAGCCATATCCCGACTCGAGCGCGACATCGACACCGTCGACTCCGAGCTCCCCCCCCTGAGCCGCTTCGTTATCCCCGGAGGCACCCCCGCATCAGCCAAAGCCCACATGGCCCGCACGATATGCCGCCGCGCAGAGCGCGAGATTATAAACCTCACGGAGACAGGTGTCTATATTGACCCCGACGTCACCCGATTCGTCAATCGCATCTCCGACTACCTCTTCGCACTCTCTCGCGCCTACAACCATTCCGCAGGCGTCAATGAAATATTTTGGGATAAAGATTGTTAGTTATATAAACAATAACTACATTTGCGCAAAAATAAAGACCAACCCGCATAAACAACGACAACTATGTATTGGACACTTGAACTCGCGTCAAAACTCGAAGACGCACCCTGGCCCGCAACCAAAGACGAACTCATCGACTACGCCATGCGTTCCGGCGCCCCCCTCGAAGTAATCGAAAACCTTCAGGAAATGGAAGATGAAGGCGAAACATACGAATCAATCGAAGACATCTGGCCCGACTACCCATCCAAAGAAGACTTCTTCTTCAACGAAGAAGAGTACTAAGCCAAAATCAGGCGCAATCTACGCCTTAAATAATTAAAATACAAGCGATTGACAAGTGGCAAAATAAACTTGTCAATCGCTTTTTATTCTTTGACTATAAAATAAATTTACCTAGCTTTAGGCAATTAGTTTGCTGAAAATTTATTCACTTGTCTATTATCTTATATA
>JAAVFS010000111.1 GCA_014800605.1 Bacteroidales bacterium
CAAAGACGAATTTATTGTCGGATGTAGTCTCACCTACGACATACATGGGAGCTCGTTCACGATCAGCGATGCGCTCTACGAGGGCAATGTCATCAGATTTGATAATCATGCCCATGCGCTCCTGGCTTTCATTGCCCACTATTTCCTTATAGCTGAGGGTGGGGTCGCCTACGGGGAGTGCATCAATGTCAATATGTCCGCCGGTAGCTTCGACGAGTTCTGAAAGTGCGTTCAAGTGACCGCCGGCACCATGGTCATGAATAGAGACAATCGGGTTGGTATTGCTCTCGGCGAGTGCGCGTATCACGTTGGATACACGCTTCTGCATCTCGGGGTTAGCGCGTTGCACGGCATTGAGCTCGATAGAGTTGTCATACTGGCCTGTCTCTACTGAAGAGACTGCTCCGCCACCCATACCGATGCGATAGTTATCGCCACCCATGACGACAACTTTCTCGCCCGGAGTCGGCTCTCCCTTGATTGCGTCTTTCTTGGCTGCGAAGCCTACACCTCCGGCAAGCATGATGACTTTGTCATAGGCATACATACGCCCGTTCTCGTCATGCTCGAATGTGAGGAGCGATCCGCAGATCAGGGGCTGCCCGAACTTGTTGCCGAAGTCGCTTGCACCGTTGGATGCCTTTACGAGTATTTCGGCAGGTGTCTGATAGAGCCATACTCGGGGATTCATCATGAGCTCCCAGCTGTGCTCCATCGACAGACGGGGATATGATGTCATATATACAGCTGTACCGGCCAAGGGAAGGCTCGCTTTACCGCCGCCGAGACGGTCGCGGATCTCACCGCCTGACCCTGTTGCAGCTCCATTGAAGGGTTCTACTGTAGTAGGGAAGTTGTGAGTCTCGGCTTTCAGTGAGATCACAGTGTCGATCTGTTTGGTCTCAAAATAATCGGGACGGTCGGGATTGACGGGGAAGAATTGGTCGACACGCGGACCGGCTATGAAGGCTACATTATCTTTATAAGCCGAAACGAGTTTGTTGGGATTGACCTGCGAGGTCTTTTTAATGAGCTTGAAGAGTGATGACTCTTTGGTCTGACCGTCGATGATGAAGGTCCCATTGAAGATCTTGTGGCGGCAGTGTTCGGAGTTGACCTGAGAGAAGCCGAAGACTTCGCTGTCGGTCAGCGGTCGGCCGAGCTTCTTGGCCAGTCCGCGAAGGTATTCTTCCTCTTCAGCGCTGAGAGCAAGCCCCTCTTTCTTGTTATATTCGGAAATGTCGTCGATGTAGACGATTTCGTCCGGCTTTTTATTGATGCTGAACACTTTGGAATTCAGACCGGAATAAACGCGCTGAAGCATTTTGTCATGGACGGGATTCTCATCCTTACAGAGCTGAAACTCCTCTATGCGGGTTATACCGTTGATACCCATATTCTGGGTGATTTCAACTGCATTCGTACTCCATGGAGTAATCATTTCTTTGCGTGGACCGATAAAGGTGCCTTTAACTGAAGTGGCCGCCAGCGGTTTTGCTCCGCCGAATAGCCATGAGAGCTTTTCCTTCTCGGTATCGTCAAATTTGTGATTTGTCTCTACGGCAAAAATTGTAGAAGTTCCCTTCTTGAAGAATGTGACCATGATTGGAAAAATTGATTTGAGAATTATATCACAAAAATAATAAAACATCGTAAAACTCACCGCGCAATCTTGCAATAATCTGTAGTATTATAAAATATATTATGAAAATAGGTCGAATGTCAAAAAAAAATCGTAAATTTGCGAACTAAACACGCTTAAAGTGTCTTTTGTAACATCGCAAATCGATTAGACAAATGGGTAAACGAATATTGTACATTTCACAGGAGATCACTCCATACCTTCCCGCTACGCCTATGTCGCTGATAGGCCAGCAGCTGCCGCAGTTTATGCAAGACAATGGGGACGAGGTTAGAATCTTCATGCCGAAATACGGCTGCATCAATGAGCGTCGTAATCAGCTCCACGAAGTCATTCGTCTCTCCGGTATGAATGTATCTATTGACGATACCGATCATCCTCTAATCATTAAGGTTGCTACCTTGCAGCCTTCGAGAATGCAGGTCTACTTCATTGATAGCGACGACTACTTCGTGCACAAGGCTGTCAATGATCTGGAGATCAACTACATGCCTGAGGAAAATGACGAGCGGCTGATTTTCTTTGCCTACGGTGTCATTGAGACGGTCAAGAAGCTTCGTTGGGAGCCTGCCCTGATTCATTGCCACGGCTGGATCAGTGCGCTTGCGCCTCTTTTCCTTAAGACTCTCTATGCTGATGACCCGATGTTCCGCAACTCAAAGATTGTTTACTCAATATATAATGACAAATTTGAGGGTGCGCTCAATCCCAAGCTCATTGATAAGCTTATCGAAAATGGTTTTGCGCCCGAGCTACTCAAGACGCTCAACGCAGAGAATATCGACCATGGCAATCTGTCGCGATTAGGCATCGAGTATGCAGATGCTGTGGTAGTGGCATCTGAGGATGTCGATCCTGAGCTGATCGAGTATGCAAAATCGCTTGAAAAGCCGGTATTGACCATTGACAACTCTGTAGAAGGGTATGAGCAGTACCTTAAGTTTTATAACGAGCAGCTGAGCTAAACAGCTATATTCCATAACTTAGAATGAAAAAATCTTCAATATTAGCGCCGATATCTGCTTTCGCCATCATTGCTATAGCATGTGATGACAGCTCAAATATCGGCTCTTCGATTGTAGACGACCAGATCGCGATCGTAAATGACTCATCGTTTACACTCTCCGGCCACTCTGCAATCAATTCTGTGATTCAGTCCCGTACAATCACTCAGTTGCTTGGCTCGATTGATGCGGGCGACTACGGAAAGCTTAACAGTGATTTTGTCACTCAGTTTATGCCGGCCGCCAAGATCGATACTACAGGTATGATTATCGACGGCTTGACACTCCGTCTCGCTGTTCCGCGCTCTTCGGGTTATGTCGGTGACACTCTGATTCCAATGGGATTAGAAGTATATCGCCTTAACCAGCAGCTGCCATATCCGATCTATAGCGATTTCTATGAGAATGTGAGCGACTATTACGATGAGTCGGCTCCCATTGCCTCAAAGATTTATAACTTCAATACGTTGGGTTGCAGCGACACTCTCCAGGCTTTGTCTTATATCAACATTGATGTGGATATGCCGAAGGCACTTGCCGAAGAGCTTGTCAACATATACAAAACAGACCCGACAGCATATCTTGTGCCGGAAATGTTTGCTCAGAAATTCCCCGGTATCTATGTGCGCAACTCCTATGGTAGCGGACGTATCGTAAAGATCGGAGCAACCTCGATGGCTATCAAGTATCACACTGAGGGCAAGACAGATGCCGGCAATGATACTACCTATAATTATATCGGAAACTATTATGCGGTTTCTCCTGAGATCATTACCAACAACAATATCCGCTACGACATGTCGGCAGCGATGCAGTCACGACTGACTGACGGCGAATGTCTGCTAGTAGCTCCAACAGGTATTGAAACAGAGATCGAGTTCCCGATCAATAACATTCTCAACAGCTACCTAAATGGCGCCGGTAAGTTGGCTGTCATCAATAGCCTGAGCTTTGTGCTCCCGATTGATACAATCGCCAATCAGTATGGCATCAATCCACCTGACTATGTATTGATGGTGAGAAGTAGTGAGAAACAAAATTTCTTCGCCAACAACCTCATTACAGACGGCGTGACATCTTTCTTGGGAACCTACAATGCTACCTACAATCGCTATGAATTCCCGGATATGCGTCAATATCTGATAGATAGAGTAGGGAAGGGACCGGCCACTCCGGAGGAATATACATTTACCCTCACCCCGGTAAGTGTCTCGGTAGAGAACAACTCCTCAAACTACTATTACTCATCTGTGACGACGACAGTTAATTCCATCACACCCTACGTTGAGACGCCTGTCATGGCAAAAATTTCTCTTGAGGATGCAAAAATTATTCTGTCGTATAGCAAGCAGACTATAAAAAATTAGTAACTTTGTATCATAATTGAGAGACATCGAGAGATATCTCGCTATTGCCGCAATAGCTCAGTCGGTAGAGCATTTCATTCGTAACGAAAAGGTCGTGGGTTCGAGTCCCACTCGCGGCTCAAAGCTAAAATTACTGAAAGTCAACTCGTTAAGGGTTGGCTTTCTTCTTTATATGCTGTAAAACATCTTGCATATATCGCAAAATATCGCGTCAGCTCCTGGATAGGATAGAGCTTGAGATACTCGTTAGTGTGCTTGCCATTGTGGTAAGTGTCGAGGTAGAGCGCGATCGTGCCGTTGCTGCGGAGTCGCTACATGAGATAAACTGCTTCTTCTGGTGGGTCATATCGGTTGTGCTCTATAGTGTTGCTCCTGTTACTCCTGTCTGTTGCGCGCTCCAGACACGCATCGCAAAGATATGAAATTAGCACTGCGCGAACACAACATAGATAAGAGAACGAAAAAGGCTCGCCACAGTAGTTATCACGCTGATATGCGTGCGTTTGTGGCGTGCCTTTATGTTGTCCCGACTGCCTCGTCAGCCCCGTCGGAATCCCGCTTAATATTCGCTCGAAAAATGGAAGCGGATCTTGGGGAAATCGTTCTGGGCCATCTGAAGGACGTAGTTGGAGTCGGCCAGGAAGACGTCGCGGTCATCTCTGTCTACGGCCATAAACTGGTGTTTGCGCTTTTTGAAGGCGGCCAGGGCTTCGTCGTCGTCGCTCTCTATCCAGCAGGCTTTGTAGAGTGAGATGGGCTCCCAGCGGCACTGGGCTCCATACTCGTTCAGGAGGCGATACTGGATGACTTCAAACTGCAGCTGGCCGACAGTACCGATGATCTTGCGGCCATTGAATTGATTGATAAAGAGCTGGGCTACGCCTTCGTCCATCAATTGCTGGATGCCCTTTTCGAGCTGTTTTGACTTCATCGGGTCGGTGTTCTCAATATATTTGAACATCTCTGGCGAGAAGCTCGGGAGGCCGCGATAGTGGAGCTCTTCACCCTCGGTCAGCGTGTCACCGATCTTGAAGTTGCCCGTGTCGGGGATGCCGACGATGTCGCCGGGATAGGCTTCGTCGACTATGCTTTTCTTCTGCGCCATGAAGGCTGTCGGGGCGGCAAAGCGTATGAACTTGCCTGTGCGCACATGCTTATAGTTGAAGTTGCGCTTAAACTCGCCGCTGCATACTTTGACGAAGGCGATACATGAGCGGTGGTTGGGGTCCATGTTGGCGTGGATCTTAAAGACGAATCCCGAGAAGGCGGGCTCTGATGGGTTGACTTCACGCTCTTCGGCCTGGATGGGGCGAGGGGAGGGGGCAATCTTGACGAAACAGTCAAGCAATTCCTTGACGCCGAACGTATTGAGAGCTGAGCCGAAGAATACGGGGGCGAGCTTGCCGCGGAGATATTCCTCGGTGTCAAATTCAGGATAGACGCCGTCGATGAGTTCGATATCGTCGCGTAGCTTCTTGCTATCGGCTTCGCCCACAGCGCTATCAATGGCGGGGTCGTTGATGTCAGAGATCTCGACGCGTTCTGAGACCTTCTGCTTGTTGGGGGTGAAGAGGTCGAGCGAGTGCTCATATATATTATATACGCCCTTGAATTTTGCGCCGATATTGATAGGCCACGACAGGGGGCGCACAGATATCTTGAGTTCCGACTCGAGCTCATCGAGGATCTCGAACGGGTCGCGACCTTCGCGGTCAAGTTTGTTGACGAAGATGATCACGGGTGTATTGCGCATGCGGCAGACTTCCATCAGCTTGCGGGTCTGCTGCTCTACGCCCTTGGCTACGTCGACTACGATGATTACGCTGTCGACGGCTGTCAGCGTGCGGTAGGTATCCTCGGCGAAGTCCTGGTGGCCCGGGGTGTCGAGGATGTTGATCTTATAGTCGCCATAGTTGAATCCCATGACCGATGTGGCTACGGAAATACCACGCTGCTTCTCGATCTCCATCCAGTCGCTGGTGGCTGTCTTTTTGATCTTATTGGATTTGACTGCTCCGGCTATATGGATAGCGCCGCCGTAGAGCAACAGTTTTTCTGTCAATGTAGTCTTACCGGCGTCAGGGTGGCTGATGATAGCAAATGTGCGTCGGCGTGATATTTCTTCTGTTATATTGCCCACTGTGTTATGTCGTTTTGACTCAGCTCGCTACTGTCGGGGGTAGATGCCGGAGTCGGGTGATTAATGTCTGAAATTAGTTTCTTGTGCAAAATTACAAAATTTGAGCGAAATATATGCACGCCCGCCGTGGATTTCAGCAGCTCGCGGGGTCAATGTCAGGGAAGAGTATTCGGTCGGCATCGCGCTGGGCAGGTAGTTTAGCCCTTGATGATGAGAGCTTCTCGTACGACATGCTGGCCATGAGCCCCCAGGCGGCTGGTTTGGAGATAGGGTAGCCGAGCGGGTCGACGATGAGAGATGAATCCGTGTAGGAGCCAAATCGGTCTTCGCCAGAGCGGTTGGCGCCCACCACATAGGCCTGATTTTCAATAGCTCGAGCTATGATCAGGTGCTCCCAGGCATACTGTCTTACCTTGGGCCAGTTGGCCGGGACGAACATCACGTCATAGCGGTTGCCCGTGTTGCGGCACCATGCCGGGAAACGCAGGTCATAGCAGACGATTATGGACAGCCGCCACCCTTTGTAGTCAATGACAGGAGGCAGCTCGCCGCCTGCCTTGATGAGCTCGTGCTCAGGGCTCAGGCAGAAGAGATGTCGCTTGTTGTAGGTTACCCGGCGTCCGTCGGGTAGAATTATAAATCCCTGATTGACAGGGTGCTTAGCATCGGTGTTTAGGCAGCTTCCCGTGATAACCACGCCGTACAGCGCTGCCATATCGGCCAGCTCGCTGACGATGCGCTCACCCTCCTCGGCGAATATCGCCAGCTGCTCCGGGTCCGTGATAAACCCTGTCGAGAATAGCTCCGGAAGTGCCACGACGTCAGCCCGTTCGGCTGCGGCCTTTGTTACCCCCTCACGGGTGGCGTCCATGTTGGCGCGCGGATCGCCCGGGACTATGTCCAGCGGTAGGATAGCGATGTTAAGCTGCTGACATTCAGGCATTATCTTTGGCGAATTTTTCAGGATACTTGGCCTGCGTTGACCTGTAGACCGTCTGCACTGCTTTCAGATCGGCGTCGATCTCGCCGGTCGGTAACACGACGTCACTGATAGTGATGGTCTTAGTCCCGTAGTCGAGGATGCCTAAGAGGATAGGAACCTCGGCGCGGTAGGCTATCTGGAGAAATCCCGTGTGCCATCGCGTGTTGCGGCTGCGGGTTCCCTCAGGGGTGATAGCGATGGCGAGCCGAGAAGTGCTGTTAAAGCGCTCTACCAGCTGATCGACCAGCGACCCGCGCTTATTCTTTCGGTAGACGGGGATGCCTCCCATCTTCCTAAATATCCACCCCAGCGGGAAGAAAAACCATGACGACTTCATCAGAAATCCTGCACGGCGGCCTATCGAGGCGTAGGTCAGCTTTCCCAAGATGAAGTCCCAGTTGGATGTGTGAGGCGCGACGCATATTATGCATTTAGGGTAGTCGGGGACGGTGACATTGACCGTCCACCCGAACATCTTGAGTATTTTCCCCGCCAGATTCATTTTTTGGTAAGTTTCTTGTTAAGCTCCTTCTGCTCCGCGGGGAGTACAGAATTCATCTTCTTAACAATCTCACTTACGCTACGGTTGAATTCAGCATTGATGGCATGAAAAGCCTTCTTGTCAGCGGCGATTGAAGCCTTTTTGAGCTCATTTTCCTGGAGCTGAGCGATTTCGATGACTACTTTTGCCATGGCCTCGGCATCAACGCCGGGGATGAAAGTCTTGGCCAAAATGCACTCTGCGGCCAGGTCGCCACATACATATCTGATCTGCTTCTTTGTTGAACGTTTACTTGACATAGTTTTATATATTTTGTTATATACTAAATGATTATCTGCTTTATAACTGACACCGACGGTGCCACTTTCGTGATCAGCTCGCCGACACTCTTTTGCGGCCGAGGCGAGCGGTCAGAGTGCAATCGGATCACTATTTCGTGTGAATTGGCCGGAGCCGGGGCCTCAGGCGCCAGGGCCTCGATGCTGAATCCGAGAGACTCCACGAGCCTCACCGCCTCGGCGAGCATAGCGTCGCCTTGGCCGACCGTGACATAGTAGAATCCGACGGCTTCCTCACGGGCTATCACGCGCCGAATCCCTTCCACGATCAGGAAGACGTAGGCCAGGAGAGTGGCCACGCTATTGACCGAGAAGAGTAGCACCCGCTTGCGCTCCTCGTTGAGCTTGTGAGCCGCGTTTGCCACCAACTGGCCGTCACGCTCAAGGCTCTCCCCCTGGATCGCAAAGACCGGGATGCCCGGAGTCTTGGCGTGCGACTCCGAAGTATTGGTTATCAGGATAGTGTCGCGGCCAATAAACTCATAGACAGCCTCAAGGAATTCGACACTTCCGAAAGCTACCACATTGAAGTCGGCCGACAGCCGCCCCGCATGGATATAGTAGTGATAGAGCACCCGGAATATCACCGCTACGGCGTCGGGCAGGCTGAAGTCAGCGTCCTGAGGGCTCTTGCCGCTGCTTTCCGTCAAAGCCTCAATGCATTTGGTTGTCAGGTCCTTGATGACATCAGGCACCACGCTCTGACCAAAAAACTGATTGAAAATGATGTATGCGACATCTCCGGCCGACATTTCGCCTATATTATTGATAAATGCGCGAGGCAGTCGGGGCACTTCGATAGCATTTATACGTCTGCCGAACGCCTTATCCTCGTCCAGAAACAATTCTGCAAAGGGGATAGTGCCGTTATGTCCTTGTAAGAGAAATCTCATTTTGCCGTATCAATTTTATGTAGACAAAATTAATAAATAAAAATGATATAAAAGTATCTTCACTCATAATATTGCTATCATGCACATTACTAGTGGGTAGAGTGGGGGAGGCGGTCCCCTTTCTATGGCGAAATCCGTAGTTTAAAGCGCGATATTTCAGCAACGATTGACCCGGAAAGCGAGCATAATCCCTAAATTTGTGCAAAATTTCTGGAAGACCTTGTCACTTCTTGCCCCCGAGACGTGTCTTACAGGTGAGACGCCTCAAATGAATCATACTTTAAAAACTTAAATTATGCAATCAGTACTCGTACCAATTTCCGTCTGTGTCATCCTCCCGATAGCTGTTGTGGCAATAACGGCAGCTGCAAAAATGAATTACGATAACAAGCGTTCACAAGTCCTTATTAAGTCAATTGAATCTAACTGCGGAATAGATTCCGGCAAATTAGCCGAAGCACTTCAGAAACCACGGAAGTCTGCTCGTGAGATTCTCAATCTTAGACTTCTCCGCGGATGCATCTTCACCTTTATCGGCATCGCCCTATGCGTCATCGCCGTCCTGAATTACATGAACTCCGACTCCGCAACCTCAGCCGATTCCGTCGTAGTGCCCGCCCTCTTCGGAGCCATCTCCCTCGCCATAGGCCTGAGCTACCTCGTAGTCTACTTAGTTACCCGCAAAGACATCAAAGACTGATTCGTCACCCCCACATCGCCGTGACCCGAGAGCAATTCATATTCCACGTAGAGACTACCCAGAAAGCTTTCCGACGCTTTCTGGTAGCCCTCTGCTGCGGTGATGCCGACCTGGCCGACGACATAGCTCAAGAGTCATACATAAAAGCCTATCTGTCATGCGATTCATTCACTAACGTCGAGAAATTCAACGCGTGGATCTTCAAGATCGGGTATAACACCTTCCTCAATCATAAGCGTACAGAGCGCCCCATGCTCGGCTACGAAACCATCCGTGACCACACCGGCCACGATAGTGCCGACTCCTCATTTGCATATCAGGAACTCTATCACGCCCTCAATCAGATCTCCGACAAAGAGCGCACCTCCATCCTCCTGTACTACATCCAAGGCTACGCCATAAAAGAGATAGCCGAGATCCAGGACACCTCCGAAGACGCTGTCAAAAAGCACCTCTCCCGCGGGCGCACTCATCTGCGTGGGCTCCTCACAATCCATTAAACCGACACCACACCCTATGGAAGATGAAAAGCTAAAAACACTATTCACCGACTTCGACCCCGAACTTCCCCCCGACACCCGGTTCATGAGCCGGCTCCGGCGGAACATGGAGTCTGTAGAGCTCGTCAAGCAGCAAAACGCACGAGCCTTTGCCATAAACAAGCGAGCCGTCAGCCTCGCCCTGGCAGTCGGTTTCATCGTCGGCTTCCTCTCCTCACGGCTGATGCCCTACCTCACAGCCGTCATATCGCAATGGCAACAGAGCCTCCCCGACGACACCCTCCTGAATGCCCTCACCGGCTACCTCCCCCTCGTGGTCTGGATCATCATCGGCGGCACATCCGCCTTAGCCGCCCTCACTGCCTATGACCTCACCCTCACCACCTCCCGCCCCCGCCGCTAACCTCCTTCGGAGAGGTGTGAGGTTACTTTTGAGTTTCAATTATCCCACTTCGGTCTTTAATGTAGTAATGAAATGCTTCTGAAAGTGTCATATATTCAAGAGTCTTACAAGCAGGAGCGTATTCATCCTTGGAATGATGAGAAAAATTCCCTTATCGCAACTCCTTCAGTCTGTCAATGTGCGGAATATTGTATAAAATCTCATTATGTTTACATTTA
>JAAVFS010000112.1 GCA_014800605.1 Bacteroidales bacterium
CGGACTAGGATATCTTACTCTCGACCGACTTTCTAACACACTGTCGGGAGGCGAGAGCCAGCGCATCAATCTGGCGACTTCGCTGGGTAGCAGTCTGGTAGGGTCGCTGTATATACTCGACGAACCGAGTATAGGACTACATTCGCGTGACACTCAGCAGCTTATCGGAGTGCTTCGCGGTCTTCAGGGGCTTGGCAACACGGTCGTCGTCGTAGAGCATGACGAGGAGATCATGGAGGCTGCCGACTGGATAGTCGATGTAGGCCCTAAGGCAGGCCGACTCGGCGGCGAGATAATGTATCAGGGTCCGTATAAGGATCTCTCCAAGGCTTCGGAGAGTCTGACAGCATCCTATCTTACAGGACGCAAAGAGATCGATGTACCTAAATCGCGACGTAAATGGAACAGCTATGTAGAGGTAAAGGGCGCGATGCAGAATAATCTGAAAAACATTGATGTGAAGTTTCCGCTCGGCGTGATGACGGTCGTGACGGGAGTCAGCGGCTCCGGAAAGTCGACCCTCGTGCGTGACATCCTGTATCGGGCGTTGATGCGCCATCTCGGAGAGCCGACTGACGCGCCCGGAGCCTTTAAGGCTCTGACCGGCGATGTGTCGCGTGTCAAGGCTGTCGAGTTTGTCGATCAGAATCCTATCGGCAAGTCTACACGCTCGAATGCGGCCACCTATCTGAAGGCCTACGATGAGATACGCAGCCTCTATGCTGATCAGCAGGCATCCAAGGTCATGGGATTTACTCCCTCGACATTCTCTTTCAATGCCGAGGGTGGCCGATGCGAAGAGTGTAAAGGTGAGGGAACGATCACCATCGAGATGCAGTTTATGGCAGACATCACGATCCCGTGTGAAGCTTGTCACGGCCAGCGCTTCAAGCAGGAAGTTCTTGAGGTCAAATACCGCGACAAGAACATCAACGATGTGCTGAACATGACTGTCGACCAGGCTATTGAGTATTTCTCCGAGAATGCCGGGACCGTAGAGCGCCGCATCGTCAAGCGACTCCAGCCTCTGCAGGATGTCGGCCTGGGCTACATAAAGTTAGGTCAGTCATCGTCGACACTGTCGGGCGGTGAGAATCAGCGTGTCAAGCTCGCTTACTATCTCGCGAATGAGCGTATGGAGCCCACGCTCTTCATCTTCGACGAACCGACAACGGGCCTTCATTTCCACGATATCAACAAATTGCTTGACTCGTTTAATCGACTGATCGCAAATGGTCATACGGTGCTGATCATCGAGCATAATATGGACGTTGTGAAGTGCGCCGATCATGTCATCGACATTGGTCCCGAGGGGGGAGATGCCGGCGGAGATGTCGTAGCAACAGGAACCCCCGAGCAGATTGTGGAATCCGCACGGGGGTACACATGGAAATATCTTGCTCCAAAGCTCCTGAAATAGCATCAGCGATCGGGCGCGGGGAGGATCAGCGCAGACGGTCGTAGCTTTTCAGAATCTTCTCGTCGCGATTCATATTGTAGCGAGCCATCAGTGCGCAGACAAATGCGCAGAAAGTGGCGATGATTGATCCGTTCCACACCAGTGCGAACGAAGCTTCATTACGCACAAGCAGGAGCACCTGGGTGGCAAGCGAAGCGACGCAGAGGAGGGCTGAGACGGCTGCGACCATCTTCTGTGCGCGGAGGTTTTTGTACATGAAGATGTCGATAGCGAGAAGTATTCCGATGAGGATGTTGAGCGTGAGCAGTACGGGAAAATCGACCGGCATAAGCTTGAGCGATGTCACTCCCTCTTCGATGATAGCACCGAAGGGAAGGATGCAGCCCAGGATCATAGCAAAAACGGCTACGAGCAGATAGACAGATTGCCAACGTTGTAATACCATAATCTAAAAGTGTTTAGGTGGTTGATGTTATATTTGTGATTTAATTATTCTGAAAGGAATGCGCCGGGAAGGTCTCTCAGGTTGTAGCGCATAGCCATAGCTTCGCCATAGGCTCCGGCGCTGAGTATTGCGACATAGTCGCCTCGCTGAAGCTCCGGCATCGGAACGCCGGTGGCAAACACGTCGCTCGACTCGCAGACCGGTCCGACAATATCATACTTGCGAATCGGAGCGCCGGGATGCTTGCCGAGGGCTACGATGGAGTGGGTGGCCTGATAGAGTGCAGGGCGGATGAGATCGGTCATGCCTGCGTCGATGATTGCAAAGCGGCGCGTGTCGCCTTCCTTAATATAAAGGACTTTTGAGATAAGGGCTCCGCACTGGCCGACAATGGAGCGCCCCAACTCGAAGTGAAGCGTCTGGTCGGATGAGAGCCTCAGATTGTTGTGAAAGACTTTAAAGTATTCAGCAAACGGGGGGATGGGTTCGCCGAGCGGATCATCATAGTTTATACCGAGACCGCCTCCGACATTTATGCTTGAGAAGTGAATCCCTTTGCTCCCGAAGTGGGCCGTCAGGTCGTTGATGCGGTCGCATAACAGCTTGAAGCAATCTAACTCTCTTATCTGCGAGCCTATATGGAAGTGCAAGCCGATGAGTCGGCAGCTTTTAAGGCTGAGGGCGAGATCGACTATTCTGTCGAGTTGCGACAGTAATATGCCGAACTTGTTTTCGCTCAGACCGGTAGTTATATACCGATGGGTGTGGGCATCAATTTCGGGGTTGACGCGCAGAGCTATTTCCGCTATGAGGTTTTCCTGACGAGCGAGGCGGTCGATGACGATCAGCTCCTGTTCTGACTCGACATTGAAGCATCCGATTCCTGCACGAAGACCTGTCAGGATATCATCGTCGGTCTTGCCGACTCCGGCAAAGAATATCTTTTTTGGAGTGAATTCTGCCGCCAAAGCAGCCTTTACTTCGTTGCCGCTGACGCAGTCGGCTCCGAGCCTATAGCCCTTGATAATCTCAAGAAGCCTGGAACGTGGATTGGCTTTGATCGCATAGTGAACCCGATAACGTGGGTCGACAGCCGCAGCTTCGACTACCGCCTGGAGAGTAGCTCTCAGCAGGACGGTATCGTAGTAATAGGCTGGCGTCGCGATGTGCTCAAGCTGTCGGTCATCGGGGAGTTTCATCGTTGATGAGTGAGATTATTTGAACAAAGTGTCGCTCAGGGCGTTAAGGGCTCGGATCTTATCGTCTTTGCTGATGAGGAACGAGATGTTGTAGTTGCTGCCTCCATAGGAGATCATGCGCACGGGGATGTCACGCAGAGCCTCCATAGCGCGGCTCTCGAAGCCTGTGTTGTGCCATTCGAGATCGCCTACGACGCAGATTATGACCATGTCGTGGTCGACGCTGACTGTGCCGAATTTCTTAAGGTCGTCGATGATGTGATCGAGCTCCTTTGTCGAGTCGACTGTGACAGACACACCGACTTCAGAGGTGGCAATCATGTCGATAGCAGTCTTGTGCTCCTCGAAAATCTCGAAGACTTTGCGGAGGAATCCGTAGGCCAGGAGCATGCGGCTCGACTTTATCTTGATCGCGGTGATGTCATCCTTGGCAGCTACGGCCTTGATGGTGTGGGAGGGGAGAGTGTTATAGATTACTGTCCCGGCTGCTTTCGGATCCATGGTGTTGAGCAGCCTGACGGGAATGTTGTTGAGCTTGGCGGGGAGCACGCAAGTCGGGTGGAGAATCTTGGCACCGAAGTAGGCAAGTTCGGCGGCCTCCTCGAAGTGAAGCTCGGAGACCGGTTTTGTGCCCTCGACATAGCGGGGATCATTGTTGTGCATTCCGTCAATGTCGGTCCATATCTCAATCTCGTCGGCACCGAGTGCTGCGCCGATGACGGATGCTGTCAGGTCGCTGCCACCGCGGCGCAGATTGTCGATCTCGCCGTAGGAGTTGCGGCAGATATAGCCTTGAGTCAGATAGAGCGAAGCCTTGGTATTGCGACTGAGGAGGTCTTCGAGTTTCTGCTTGATATAGGGCATGTCAGGTTCCGAATTCTTGTCGGTACGCATGAAATCGAGTGCCGGTAGGGCTATGACGTCGATCTGATGCTCACGCAGGTAGTAGAACATGAGGGTGGTCGACATGATCTCACCGCGTGACACTACTTCTTTCTCCTCAAAAAGTGTAAAGTTGTCCTGACAGAAGGAGCGGATATAGTTGAAACATTCGTGAATGTCGTTGGATGCGAGCAGCTTTGTCTCATCAGATGAGTAGAGCTCGTCGATGACTTGATCGTATTTCAGCTCAAGGTTGTTGATTACTTCTTTAGCGGCCGGAATGTTGCGCTTATGGAGATAGTCTGAAATTTCAAGCAGGGAATTGGTTGTGCCTGCCATAGCTGACAGTACGACAATGTTTTTTCCGCGATTGGAGATCAGGTGAGCTACGTCTTTGATGCGCTGAGCGCTCCCTACGGATGTTCCGCCAAATTTAAGTACTTTCATTAGTTATGAGTAGTGTTATTCTATTTCTTGTTGTCAGTAATTAACTATACCGTCATCGTGGATACGACCTTTCTCGCAGCGAAGTACTCGTGCGGGATGCTGTTCGACGATCATGAGATTATGTGTAGCCATCAGGACCGATGTGCCTTGTCCGGCGATTCGGAGCAAGAGGTTGGTGATCAGTTCGCCGGTAGCCGGGTCGAGGTTGGCTGTGGGTTCGTCGGCGATGATCAGTCGGGGGCTGTTAAGCAGGGCTCGGGCTATGACGACGCGCTGCTGCTCGCCACCGGAGAGCTCATGAGGCATCTTGTAGCTCTTGGATTCCAGGCCGACCTGGCTCAGGACTTCGCGAATGCGCTCGTCGATCTGCGCTTTGTCGGTCCAGCCGGTAGCCCGGAGTACGAAGAGCAGATTTTCGTAGACCGACCTATCGCTCAGAAGCTGGAAGTCCTGAAAGACGATGCCGATCATGCGGCGCAGATATGGGACATACTTTGAGGGGATACCATTGAGCGAATAGCCCATGATGCTGGCGTCGCCGTGTGCGATCGGCACCTCGGCATAGAGTGATTTCAGCAAACTGCTTTTACCCGACCCCACGCTTCCGATGAGATAGACGAACTCGCCCTCTTCGAGGCTGAAAGTTACGTCGGAGAGCACGAGGTGCTCCCGGCGGGCTATGTCGACATGGCGATAGTCTACGATTTTCATCTTTTGTGGGGGTTGTTAGTGTGTGTAATGAATCAATTGCCGAGTTCAGAAAGGAATTTGATGCGTACGAGTCGGATTTCTTCTTCGGAAAATTCGCGTCCGAGTTCGCGATAGGCTTCGTTGAGATCGTCGGAGTCGCTTTCCTTGAAGTAGTCGAAGATGTCGGCCTGACGATCGTCGTCCATTATTTCATTAAGGAAGTAAGAGATATTGATTTTAGTGCCGGAGTAGACGATGGCTTCCACCTCGTCAAGCAACTCGTCAAATTCAAGGCCTTTGGAGTTGGCGAGTTCGTCAAGGGCGATCTTGCGGTCGATAGCCTGAATAATTGAGATTTTCAGACGGCTCTTATTGGGTACGGTGCGTACGCGGAGGTCCTCGGGACGTACGATTTCATTCTCTTCGACGTGTGCCTTGATGACTTTCAGGAAGTCTTCGCCGTAGCGTTTTGCTTTGCCGGCTCCGACACCGGGGATGTTCTGGAGCTCCTCAATCGTGATGGGATATGTCGTGGCCATGGCTTCGAGCGAGGGGTCCTGAAAGATGACGTAGGGGGGGAGATCGAGCTTTTTAGCTGTCTTTTTGCGAAGGTCTTTCAAGATGGAGTAGAGCTCCGGGTCGACGGCACATGAGGCACCGCTCTTGACGGGTGTCTCCTCGTCTTCGGCTGAGAAGTCGTTGTCTTCGACGATCTTGAAGGAGACAGGCGATTTGAGGAATTGCTTGCCTTTGGGTGTCACCTTGATGATGCCGAAGTTTTCGATATCGCGGTCAAGATAGCCTGAGATGATGGCCTGACGGATCACGGTGTTGAGGTAGCGTTCGTCAGATTTCTGAAGTGCGCCGAAGTTTTCGAGGTCTTCGTGGCCATACGATTTGATTTCGGCAGTAGCCTTGCCGCGGAGGATGTCAATGATGTATTCAGCTTTGAATCTTTCTTTGAGTGCTGCTGCAGTCTCGATGACTGCGCATAAGTCGTCTTTTGCTTCCACTTGTTTTTTGGGGTTTAAACAGTTGTCGCAGTTACCACAATTGTCATCAGAGTAATCTTCGCCGAAGTAGTGCAGCAGAGATTTTCTGCGGCACACGGAAGACTCGGCGTAGGCTGAGGTCTCAGCAAGGAGTTGGCGTCCGATCTCCTGCTCGGCCAGGGGTTTCCCTTGCATGAATTTCTCCATCTTGCGGAGGTCTTTGGCTGAGTAGAAGGTGATACATTGTCCTTCGCCGCCGTCGCGTCCGGCACGTCCGGTCTCCTGATAGTAGCCTTCGAGCGATTTGGGCATATCGTAGTGGATGACAAATCTGACATCCGGCTTGTCGATACCCATACCGAACGCTATGGTGGCTACTATGATATCGGTCTGCTCGAGCAGGAATGAGTCCTGATTGGCCGAGCGTGTAGCTGAGTCCATCCCGGCGTGATAGGCGAGAGCTTTGATATTGTTGACGCGGAGGGTCTCTGCGAGCTCTTCGACTTTCTTGCGGCTCAGGCAGTAGATGATGCCAGACTTGTCGGGATTGCTTTTGATGTATTTGATGATCTCTTTGTCGACCGAAGCTGTCTTGGGGCGAACCTCGTAGTAGAGATTTGTGCGGTTGAAGGATGATTTGAAGACATTAGCCTCTTGCATCGATAGGTTTTTCTGAATGTCATGCTGCACTTTGGGTGTGGCTGTGGCAGTCAGAGCGATGATGGGGCGTCGGCATATCTCATTGATGATTGGACGGATGCGTCGGTATTCCGGGCGGAAGTCGTGGCCCCATTCCGAGATGCAGTGAGCCTCGTCGATGGCATAAAAAGATATGGTAACTGTTTTGAGGAATTCGATGTTGTCTTCTTTGGTCAGCGACTCCGGAGCTACGTAGAGTAGCTTGGTCTTGCCCGACATTATGTCGGCTTTGACCTGGTCTATGGCTGCTTTATTGAGCGATGAGTTGATAAAATGCGCCACTCCATTGTCTTCGCTGAAGTTGCGCATGGCGTCAACCTGATTTTTCATCAGGGCTATCAGTGGGGAGATTACGATGGCAGTTCCTTCCATCAAAAGAGCCGGCAGCTGATAGCAGAGTGACTTGCCGCCTCCGGTCGGCATCAAGACAAAGGTGTCATTGCCATCAAGCAGTGACTGCATGATAGCTTCCTGATTGCCTTTGAATGTGTCGAAGCCGAAGTAGTGCTTTAGAGCGCCGGCAAGTTGCTGTTTGGTAGTCATAGCGGAGGGGAGAGGCTGATTAAACGATTATGAATTATTCGGTTATAGTGTCTATTTTGGCAGTAGAGAGTTTTTCTGCAACATAGTCGCGGGTAACGTTAAGTTTCTTTACTTTGCTCTTGGGGATCTCAAACATGGAGTCCATCATCACCTGCTCGACGATGCCACGCAGACCGCGGGCGCCAAGTTTGTTCTTGACAGCGGTGTCAACGATGAGGTCGAGCGCTTCTGGTTCGAATGTCAGCTTGACGCCGTCCATCTCAAAGAGCTTCTGGTATTGGCGGATGATGGCATTCTTAGGCTCGGTCAGGACGTTGCGGAGAGCGGCGCGATCGAGGGGTTCCAGATGGGTGAGGATCGGCAAGCGACCGATGATTTCGGGGATAAGGCCGAATGACTTTAGGTCCTGGGGAGCTACGTATTCGAGGAAATTCTCGCGATCGACGCGTTTATTCTTGGCGTTGGTCGCATAGCCTACGGCGTGGGTGTTGAGTCGCTGAGCGATCTTTTTCTCGATGCCATCGAATGCACCGCCGCAGATGAACAGGATGTTTTTAGTATCGACCTGAATCATGCGCTGCTCCGGGTGCTTGCGTCCACCTTGCGGGGGCACATTGACGATTGAGCCTTCGAGCAGTTTGAGGAGACCTTGCTGAACGCCTTCGCCGCTGACGTCGCGGGTGATCGACGGGTTGTCGCCTTTGCGGGCTATTTTGTCGATCTCGTCGATGAAGACGATGCCGCGCTCGGCTTTCTTGACGTCGTAGTCGGCTACCTGCAGCAGGCGGGTCAGAAGGCTTTCGATGTCTTCGCCGACATAGCCGGCCTGAGTCAGCACGGTGGCGTCGACTATCGTAAATGGGACGTCGAGGAGTCGGGCGATGGTCTTGGCGAGGAGGGTCTTGCCTGTACCGGTCGGACCGACCATGATAACATTGCTCTTTTCTATGTCGACATCATCGTCGGCCGGCTGGGAGAGACGCTTATAGTGGTTATAGACGGCTACGGAGAGGAAGCGCTTGGCGGCTTCCTGGCCTACGACATATTTGTCGAGAAATTCCTTGATCTCGCGGGGAGTCGGCACAGACTCCATTGTCATGCTGTTATCGGCGGTCTTTGTCAGGCCGGACGATGTGTCATGGCGGTAGGAGGCGAGGAGGTCGTGGATCTGGTCGGCGCACTCGGCACAGATGAATGTGTCGTTTTCAGTGGCCGACGGGATCAGGACCTCCGACATGTTGGCCGGACGACCGCAAAATGAGCATTTTTGAACGTTCTTTTTAGCCATTAGTGTTTAGCCTTAGCGAGCACCTGATCGATCATGCCATATTGGAGAGCCTCCTCGGCTGTCATCCAGTAGTCGCGGTCGCTGTCGCGCTCTACCTTGTCGAAGGGCTGACCGGAATGGTCGGAGATGATGGTATAGAGTTCTTTCTTGAGTTTCTGAATCTCGCGGGCTGTGATCTCGATGTCGCTGGCCTGACCCTGAGCGCCACCCATGGGCTGGTGGATCATGACGCGAGAGTGCTTGAGCGCAAAGCGCTTGCCTTTTTCGCCGGCTACGAGCAGAACGGCAGCCATCGAAGCGGCCATGCCGGTGCAGATAGTGGCAACGTCGCTTGAGATATACTGCATTGTGTCGTAGATGCCGAGGCCTGCATAGACAGATCCGCCGGGTGAGTTGATGTAGATGGATACATCTTTGCCGGGATCAGATGAGTCGAGATAGAGGAGCTGAGCCTGGATGACATTGGCGGTATAGTCGTTGACATCAGTTCCGAGGAAGATGATTCGGTCCATCATAAGGCGTGAGAATACGTCCATCTGTGCTACGTTGAGCTGGCGCTCCTCGATGATGGTGGGGGAAATGTAGCTTGATGTGATGGCTGCATTTGCCGCTTTTGAATATTGATCGAGAGCGAGCCCGTTCATACCCAGATGCTTGACGGCATAATTGCGGAAATCGTTATTGTTCATGTTTTACTTAGTATGTCTTGTTGTTAATTGTATCTATTGTCGGTTAAGTATTAGCTACTTGAATCGTTGAAAAGTTGCTGGGAATATGCTTAAGTGATATTGCCGGCAATTACTAAATCAAAATTACAAATTTTTCAAATACTATACAATCATTTTTTTTACTTTTTTTGAGTGGAGGTTTTGCTGATGATTCAGCCTTTAAAATAGGGGTATAACAAAGCACCCCCGCCGTGGAGGGCGAGGGTGCGTGTTATCGTAGATACACCGATCGATGATCAGTCGGTGATGAGGTCGTGGCCTGTCATCTCGGCGGGCTGGGGAAGACCCAGGATGTGGAGCAGCGAGGGAGCCACATCGGCGAGGATGCCGTCCTTGACTTTCGCGTTCTTGTTAGCTGTAACGTAGACGAAAGGTACGGGGTTGAGCGAGTGGGCGGTGTTGGGGGTACCGTCGGGGTTTACAGCATAGTCGGCATTGCCATGGTCGGCGATGATGATCACTTCGTAGTCGTTTTTCTTAGCGGCTTCAACTACATCGTGAACGCAGGCATCAACGGCTTTGACTGCTTTTTCGATAGCTTCGTAGACACCGGTGTGGCCTACCATGTCGCCATTAGCGAAGTTGACAACGATGAAGTCATACTTGTCTTCGTTAATAGCTGCCACGAGTTTGTCTTTGACCTCATAGGCGCTCATTTCGGGCTTGAGGTCGTAGGTGGCAACCTTCGGAGATGGTACGAGGATGCGGTCTTCGCCCTCGAAGGGTGCTTCGCGGCCACCGTTGAAGAAGAATGTCACGTGAGCATATTTCTCAGTCTCTGCAATGTGGAGCTGCTTTTTGTGAAGGGCTGAGAGGTATTCTGCGATGGTGTTGCCTACATTCTCCTTGTCGAAAAGGATGTGTACGCCGGTGAATGATGAGTCGTAGGGGGTCATGCAGTAGTAGCGGAGGCCGGGGATGGTGTGCATGCCTTCTTCGGGCATGTCCTTCTGAGTCAGTACGGTGGTAAGCTCTTTGGCGCGGTCGTTGCGATAGTTGAAGAAGATGACTGCGTCGTCGGGTTTGATTGTGCCGTCGACGTTGGCGTTGTTGATAGGCTTGATGAATTCGTCGGTGACATCTTCGTCATAGCTTTCCTGCATAGCCTTGACCATATCTGTAGCCTGCTTGCCTTCCCCATTGACGAGGAGATCATAGGCTACTTTGACACGCTCCCAGCGCTTGTCGCGGTCCATTGCGTAGAAACGGCCTACGATAGAAGCGATGACGCCGGCTGACTTCTTGCAGTGGGCTTCAAGCTCTTCGATGAATCCCTTACCGCTGCGGGGGTCGGTGTCACGGCCATCCATGAAGCAGTGGATATATACTTTTTCGAGGCCATACTCTTTTGCAATGTCGCAGAGAGCATAGAGGTGGTCGAGCGAGGAGTGTACGCCGCCATTGCTGGTCAGACCCATGAAGTGGATGGCCTTGCCGCTTTTCTTGGCATAGCCGAATGCGTCTTTTATTTCGGGATTGTCTTTGATGCTGCCGTCTTTGATGGCTTTATTGATTTTCACGAGATCCTGATAGAGCACGCGGCCTGCACCGATATTGAGGTGGCCTACTTCGGAGTTGCCCATCTGGCCGTCGGGAAGTCCGACATTTTCGCCGCTTGCCTGGAGCTCAGAGTGGGGATAGTCGGCCAGCAGAGAGTCCCAGTAAGGGGTGGGGGTGCAGTAGATGACGTCGCTCTTTGAATGGTTGCCGATGCCCCATCCGTCGAGAATCATGAGAAGTGCTTTTTTTGCCATAGTCTTATATTTGTAATTGTTGATAGATTTCTTACTGCAAATGTAACAATTTTTCTGCTTTTTTGGGTCACAAAAAAAATAAAAGGCTGTGACAAAATATTTTTTGCACAGCCTTTATTGGTTTTATTCAGCCAATGTCTTGTGAGTGTTTGATTGAGTCGAGCAACTCAAAGGCTTCGTCGCGAGAGGCATCGATCAGCGCCGGGACATGTGCGTCGCTGTTGACGATGATCGGCGCGCCCGCTGCGACCAGCTTCCGGAGTAGTCGCGTTGACGGGAAGAATCGGCCATGATCACGCTGAGCCTTGGTGTTGAGTTCGACTGTCACTCCTGATGCGATGACTTTGTCGACAAGCTCGTCGGAGAGCGACACATACCAGCTCTCGTCTTCAATCCCCTCGGAATAGTGACCGGCGTTGTGGCCTACTTTGTCAAGATGTCCGATAATGTCGAAACCGCCGGCCTCTACCATCCGGATAGATTGCTCATAGAATTTCTCCACGACATAGCGTATATCGTCACGGAAGTGCTCAATCATCTTTCGGCGGAAGGATTCAAACCGACCGTCGATGTCGACGAGCTCTCCGGCTTGCGAAGGTATGAAGTGGACTGACCCGATGCTGTAGTCGAGCGGAATCGTGTGGAAATAGTCGATGGAGGGTCCCCAGTCATCGCCGAGATAGTCGATCTCCATGCCGGCGTAGAATCTCACTCCGCTGTCGGAATGGTCGCGGCGGATGCGGCTCACTTCGCCGAGGTATCTGTCGACATTGCTGCTGAGCATATTGCATGGGGAGGCAATAGGTATGGGCGAATGTGGCGAGAATCCGTAATGGGAGAATCCCTGAGCCACAGCTTCGCGCGCGAAGGCTTCCATCTGGGCTCTGCCATCGCAGAACTCAGTGTGGCTGTGGAATGTATAGCGGCGGCTATTGCCGATCAGTGATAGGAAGTCGAACATTGCTGGTAGTCTTAGTAGTCAAATTTGCGTTTGAGCTTGCCGGAATTGATGCGATGGATATACATCATAACGACAAATGTCAGTGCTACGGCGGCGGCTGAACCCACAGCCACTGCGATGCCGACCGGGATGCCGAGACCTTCGGGACGCTCTGCGCAGAGCAGGTAGCTAACAGACACGGCGGTCATGAATATTGCCGGTAGCAGGGTGACGATATAGGCTTTCTTGTGGCGTGCGAGATAGACAGTGGCCGCCCATAGCGTGAACACGGCGAGAGTCTGATTGCACCACGCGAAGTAGCGCCAAAGGACCTTGAAGTTGATAAACATGACTGCACCTGCCAGGATGAAAATCGGCAGCGATAGGAGCAGGCGGCGGAAGAGCTTCTTCTGATCAAACTTCAGGAAATCGGCCGCTATCAGGCGTGCGCTGCGGAGAGCGGTGTCACCGGTGGTGATGGGGGCTGCTATGACACCGATGATTGCAAGCACGCCGCCAACGCTGCCGAGCCATGACAGGGAGATATCCTTGACGAGGTCGGAGGGGACATTGCCTGACGCCATGTACTCGTTGAGCTGCTCATAGCCTTGGGTGAAGGCTATGGCTGCGGCTGCCCAGATAAGGGCCACGAGACCTTCGGCTATCATCGCTCCATAGAAAATAGGGCGCGCATACTTCTCATTTTTCAGGCAGCGTACCATCATCGGTGACTGTGTGGCATGGAACCCAGATATAGCGCCACAGGCTATGGAGACAAACATCATGGGGAATATCGGATTGCCGTCGGCGTGGCGGGAGTGCAAGCCGTCGGTGAGTCCGTCGGGGATAGTCACGTCGCCGAATATGAGGACAATAAGTAGTCCGGCGGCCATGAAGAGCAGGGTCAGGCCGAAGACGGGATAGAGATTGCCGATCAGCTTGTCAATAGGGAGCAGGGTAGCAAGGATGTAATAGGCGAAAATGATCAGAATCCAGACGAAGCGGTCCATGAAGTCGGGTGTCATTTTGGCAAGTAGTTCGGCAGGATTGACTACGAAAACGGCTCCGACAAGTATCAGCAGCAGGATCGAGAAGACTCTCATCACCTGCTTGACGCTCAGGCCGAGTTCGTGGCCTACGACTTCCGGTAGGGAAAGGCCGCCGGAACGCAACGAGATCATCGCCGAAATAAAGTCGTGGACACCGCCGGCAAAGATTGTCCCGAGCACGATCCAGAGGAATGCTGCCGGTCCGAACATTACGCCCATGATAGCGCCGAAGATTGGTCCAAGGCCTGCGATATTGAGGAATTGGATCAGGAATACTTTCCATGTCGACATCGGAGTGTAGTCTATGTCATCGCGCCGAGAATAGGCGGGGGTCAGGTTTTTGGGATCTATTCCGAAGATTTTTTCTACCAACAACCCATAGAGGAAGTAGCCTCCGATGAGTATGCCGATTGACGCAAGAAAAAGAGTCATGTGATAATAATGATAAAGAAAGGTGGTAAGTATGATAATATAAAGATTGCTTTCGAAAAGGGACTATTTGCCTAATTCGCAAGCAATCACTTCGTTGGCTGCGCGCTTGAGCGCTTCGCGGTCGCCAGTGGCACGGTTTTCGATGGCGATGATGTCAATCTTGACACTGGTTTCGCCGGCTTCATAGGCCTTGCGGAGGCGGGCAAGCTCTTCGGCGTCGGCATCGATTCCGGATTTGAGATCGATATACTGGCGCAGAGCTGTGCGAGCATCCTGGTTTTTGAGCTGTTCGACGCGTGTGATGACGCGGCCGTCGGGCATATAGAATGTACACTGTCGTGCCAGCGATGCGGCTGAGCCTTTGATTCGGCTTAGCGCTGTGCGCAGCTTATTGTAGTCGGTCTCCTTACTCTGGGTGACGGCGATTGAGCTCAGGCGCGCACGCTCTCTCAGGTCGGGCTGGTTGACATCGACGTTGCGTCTGACTTCTGACGGGACGAACATGTAGATAGTCAGCGAGTCAGGGATCTGGTTGCGATCGGAAGCCCACCAGCCTACGCCCGTATTCTCGTCGATGGCGAGCATATAGTCATTGTAGGGAGAGTTGTAGGGCATGCCGATGTTCTGCGGCTGAAGGAACTCATTGTCGCTGCTACGGGTGATGAAGATGTCGTAGCCTCCAAGCGAGTTTTCGCCATTGTTGGCATAGTAGAGGGTAATGCCGTCAGACATGAGGAATGGATAGTTGGCATCGCCGCCTTCGCCGAGGTGAGAGCCTACGGCTGTCGGACGGTCCCATTCATCGCCGAAGAGGGCTACTGAGCGGACTAATTCGAGATGTCCGTCAGCATCGGGAGCGGCCCACATCATTTCGCTACGGCTCTCAGGCTCGTAGATGATTGTGGGCTTGCCGCAGGCGAAGCCTATGGGGAGGATGGAGGCGGGATTAAGGGACCCGCACTCGGGCGAGAGACGGTAGTGTTTGAAAAAGTCGGCTGCCGGGACATTGATGCTGTCAAACACTTCGATCTGCTCGACTCTCATGAGCATGCTGTTGATGCGGTCAAGCAGTCCGCTGACTTCGTCGGCAAATTCCGACGGCGTCTTGCGGTTGCGTTTCAGAGTTTTGGTGTAGGCCTCAAGCAGCTCTTGTGCCTCGTCAGTCTTGTATTCCTTGAGGGCCAGGGCCGCCAGTCCGACAGAGGCTTCATGCTGACCGCGCGTTTTTGCCTTGGTAAACTCGACGGTTGCAAGTGAGTCGCGACCCTGCCGGAGGTAACATTCGCCGAGAGAAAAGCTGACCTTTCCGTTCTTGGGCTCTTTAGCTGCCAAGGCTTCAAGCATAGGAGTAGCGCCTTTGTAGTCACCGGCATCGATCAGAGCCTGTGCTTCGGCAAGTGTCTGGCCGGACATAGCCTGCACAGCCGAGAATAACAGAGCGGCTATGAGTAGATTCTTCTTCATAGGGCCGATGGTTTAAGCGCAAGGCCGGTACGTTCGTGAAGTCCGAACAGGAGATTCATATTGTGTACGGCTGTACCTGCGGAGCCTTTGAGCATACTGTCAATAACTGAGGTGACAAGCAGGCGATTGCCATCCTTCTGAAGGTGGAGGATGCACTTGTTGGTGTTGGCAACATCCTTCATGTCGACCTGCTTATCAGCTACGAACGTGAATCCGTGATCGGAATAATAGTCGTCGTAGAGTTTGCGGATGTCTTCGAGTGAAAGAGGGCAGTCTAGATAGACGGCTGCGATGAGTCCGCGCGAGAAGCTGCCGAGCATGGGGACGAGATAGATCGGTGAGTTGAAGGAGTTCTGGAGTGATTTGAGAGTCGCCGCCACTTCCTCGGCATGGCTGTGCTGAAGCGGCTTATACAGTTTGATGTTATCGGCCAGCGTGGGGTCGCCGGAGACAGCTGCAACATGGATGGGGCTGTTGATCAGCAGATTCTTTGCGAGGGGAAGGAGGGCCAGCTCGATAGCTGTGGCAAACGCGCCCGGATTGGATACCTTGGTAGCGCCTCTGACCATGAGCTTGCGATTGAGCTCGGGGAGTCCGTAGACGTAGCCTGTCTCCTCGAAGTTCTTGCGATAATCTCCTGATAGGTCGATGATTTTGACATTTTCGGGGATAGAAGCGCCCTCCATATACTGGCGTGAGCTGCCGGTATGGCGGCAGTTGAACACTACATCAATAGCGCCCCAGTCGGCTGCTGACTGCACTGCCATGTCGCACTCGCCGATGAGGCCCTGATGTATTTCACTTACTTTAAGTCCTTCATGCACATCGGTCTGTACCCATCTGAGATCGACGTCAGGATGGTTGATAAGCAGACGAATGATTTCGCCTGCGACTTTGGTTTCACCTCCTGTTATGCCTACTTTAATCATTATTTATGTATTGGATTTCAATCTACAAACTTACAAATAATTTCTGAATTTGAGGAATTTTCTATAATTTTGCACTCAAAGGTGACCGAGCATGACTCTGTCACAAGCTATATACATTAATATATTACTCACTTCAGATATGTCACTACAATGTGGTATTGTTGGCTTGCCCAACGTTGGGAAATCCACTCTATTTAACTGTCTCTCAAATGCTAAGGCGCAGTCGGCCAATTTCCCTTTCTGCACGATCGAGCCCAATGTCGGCGTTATCACCGTGCCTGATGACCGCCTGACCAAGCTCGTCGAAATGTGTCAGCCCAAAAGTGTAGTTCCAGCTACAGTTGAGATTGTCGATATCGCCGGATTGGTCAAAGGTGCGAGCAAGGGTGAAGGTCTTGGCAATAAATTCCTCGCCAATATCCGCGAGACAGATGCTATCCTGCATGTGCTCCGTTGCTTCGACAATGACAACATCACTCATGTCGATGGCTCGGTCGACCCTGTCCGCGACAAGGAGATTATCGACTACGAGCTGATGCTTAAGGATATGGAGACCGTCGAGAGCCGCATGGCAAAGGTGCAGAAGCAGGCTCAGACCGGCGGCGACAAGACTGCCAAACTTCAGTATGAAGTTCTCCGCCAGTATAAGGAGGCCTTCGATCAGGGCAAACCGGCTCGCTCTGTCAAGTTTGACACAGTCGACGAGGCCAAGTATGCTAAAGAGCTCTTTCTGCTTACCAACAAGCCGGTTCTTTATGTCTGCAATGTCGATGACGCTTCCGCTGTCAGTGGCAACAAGTATGTTGAGGCAGTGCGCAAAGCGATTGAGGGTGAGGATGCCGACCTTATGATTGTGGCAGCTCAGACCGAGAGCGAGATCGCAGAACTCGATACATGGGAAGAGCGCCAGGAGTTTCTTGCCGAGATCGGTCTGCAGGAGAGCGGCGTAGCACGCCTGATTCGTGCGGCATACAATCTGCTCGATCTCCAGACCTACTTTACCGCCGGACCTGACGAGGTCAGAGCGTGGACCTTCATGCGTGGCAGCAAAGCCCCCCAGTGCGCCGGTATTATCCACACTGATTTTGAGAAAGGATTTATCCGTGCCGAGGTGATCAAATATGACGATTATGTCACTCTCGGAGGTGAAAACGCTGTAAAAGAGGCTGGTAAGCTCGGTGTTGAAGGTAAGGAATATGTCGTGCAGGATGGTGATATCATGCACTTCCGCTTCAATGTCTAAGCTCATTTTGTAGTAGATACGATACTGAATAGATAGTAGTCGCCCTGTCAGGATGTCATTCCCGACAGGGCGATTTTCATTATTTTAGGGTATTTACCGGTCGGATGCGGTGCGGTAATTTTGCATCGAAATTCCGATAGCAATGCAATTATTCATCCGACCATTCTTTATTATCACATTTTCCTCTATCGCGCTGCTGGCGACGGCAACGGAGCCGGATGATTCTATCAAGATATCAGTCAGTGAGTCCGCGGTAGAGCTTTCGGAAGTGATTGTGACCGCTCGGGAGGGGAAGACCGCATCCACATCTTCGGTCATTGACACTACGGCTATGCAGCATCTGCAGCCCTCGAGCTTTTCAGATTTGCTTGAGTTGCTGCCGGGCGGGGTAACCCGCGATCCGAACATGGGGAGCGTCAACACAATCTCTCTGCGCCAGGCTGCGGGAATGTCAAACACGGATGACAACTATCTGACACAGGCTCTCGGGACGTCGTTTGTGGTCGACGGGGTGCCTGTCAACACAGGTTCAACGCTTCAGACCACTACTGACACCAATCATTCCGGCCATTCGTCAATAGGCTCGGGTGTCGATATGCGAGCAATCTCAACCGACGATATCGCCGAGGTTGAGATCGTCAGAGGTATTGCTTCGGTAGAGTATGGTGAACTTACCTCTGGTCTTGTCAAAATCAAACGCAAGAAGGGGGTGTCAAAACTCGAGGCACGATTCAAGGCTGACACAAAGAGCCAGCTGTTCTATGTAGGTAAAGGATTTGCTATGCCTGGCCGTGATTGGATTGTCAATGTCGGAGCCGGCTACCTTGACGCTCGTATCGACCCGCGAAATTCGCGCGAGAACTACAAGCGTGTCGACGCTTCACTCCGATCGGACAAGCGTTTTGACTCTCAGTCACTTAATGTTAATTGGAACTCAGCAATCTCGTATTCCGCTACGTTTGAGACGGATAATAATGATCCTGATCTTTCGGTCAACAACACAATTGACCGCTTCTCAACACACAATCACTCTGTCAGATGGGACAACACGCTATCCATCAATCCGGTATATAACCAAGCTCTCAAGGGCGTGTATTTTACCTCCGGCCTGTCATACGCTTCCGAGCTGCTGTCGCAGGAGCGACATGTAGCCTCATCACGCGTGATGCCAATGCCTGTTTCACTCAAGCCGGGAAGCAACTATGTCGGTTATCTGCCGATGCTCTATCTCGCAAAACTCGATGTCAAGGGGGCTCCTCTGACTATCTTTTTAAAAGGCAGTGCAGATTTTCGATTCGATATCGGCAGTGTGGTTTCTACGTTGCGCGGAGGCGTCGAGTGGTCGATGAACAAGAACTACGGTGCCGGGAGCGTCTATGACCTCGAACGGCCCATAACCGCTTCCATCAGTGAGCGCCCGCGTGCTTTCAGCGATATTCCGGCTATGCATCAGCTGTCGGCCTACATTGAGAGTCGCAACATATTGAGACTGGGTGAGCAGACTTTGGAGGCGGTCATTGGTCTGCGAGAGACTCAGTTGCTGCATCTTGACGGGAGGTATTCCCTTTCAGGCAAACCGTATTTTGACCCCAGAGCAACCTTGACATGGACGCTGCCGCGCTTGGAGATAGGGGATGATATGCTCTCACCGATGCTCACTCTCGGTGCCGGTCTTCAGACCAAAATGCCTGTGGCGTCATATCTTTATCCGAATTTGCTCTATACGGATTTTGAGCAGCTCAATTACTACCACAATGACCCGAGATTTCGTGTGATGAACGTGATGACATACGTGGAGGATCTCACCAACTACGACCTGCTTGCGGCGCGAAATTTCAAGCGTGAAATTAGAGCTGATGTAGCTTATCGCGGCAACCGGCTGTCGGTTTCTGTTTTCAGGGAGACGATGAATGACGGATTCCGACACTCGGGCGAGGTGCATCGCTACACATATAATCGCTATGATGCTTCTGGATATGATCCCCAAGCCTCCGGGCGAGCTCCTATAATTGATGAATTGCCATATAAAGAAGTAATCTATCAGGCTGTAAGGTCCACTGTAACAAATGGTAGCTCTACGACTAAGGAGGGAGTGGAGTACACCTTTCAAAGTCGCCGAATCCCACTTCTGCGGACGCGCGTGACTGTCAACGGTGCTTATTTCCGCACGGTCAACAATAACAGCCAGCCACTTTGGTACAAGCCTTCTATCATCGTCAATGGTTCAGAGCTTCAGTATATCGGGCTCTATGATGATACTGACGGAATGGAGTATAAAAGCTTAAATACCAATGTGATGCTGGATACCGACATAGAGCAGTTGGGCCTTCGGTTTTCAATGGCTGTCCAGGCTATGTGGTTTACTTCAAGGCGTACGCTGTTTCGGGATGGAGTTCCGACCCATTACATGTCGCCTGAAGGGGAGATACACCCTTTCACTGACAACAGCCTCGCGGATCCCTATCTCAGTCAGCTTGTCAGGACCTTTGCTAAAAGTAGTTTTGATACGCATACTGTTCCGCCGGAATACAGCTTCAATCTGAAGGCTACCAAGACTTTATGGCAGGGACGGGTAGGGGTGGCACTGTATGTTAACCGGCTCTTCTATGTGGCTCCCTCGTATAAGGAATATGGAGTGACCGTAAGACGTCATTCGTCACCATATTTCGGAATGGAAATTAATCTTAAAATTTAATTATAATGAGACCAATCAAATTCTTTTTTATCGGCTGCATGACAGCCGGACTGCTCTGCGCGTGCAGCGAGAGCGAAGTGATTCCAACCTATGATGTTAATCTCCGCTATGAGATGCCGACTGACATCGGCTCGTATAGTGTTGAGAGCGGAATACTATCGTTTACGGAGCTTAATTCTGGAGTATTCACCGAGATCCAACTGGCAGATACAGAGAGTGCCCGACTTGCACCCGGAACATACAACTATGAGGGTACAATGACTGTCATGGATGCAGGCGTGAAGCGCACACTGCGAACTGTCGGACGACAGGTAGAGGTGACATCCGCTACTTCTTCTTTGGACCTCAGCTGGTTTTTCTATAATCCTGACAATTCGCTTGTGTTCAGCGAGATATTCGTAACCGGATCGCTTAATGCCAAGGGTACCGGCGGACTGTATGACTCATATTTCCGCATCTATAATAACACGGATGAGGTACAGTATGCCGATGGTCTTGCGATCGTGGAAAGCAAATTGACTAATACGGATAATAATACAATTGTCACACCCGAGGCACAACGAAATGTCAACTTTCTGGCTCAGACAGTTTATGTGATACCCGGTGGAGGGCATGATGTAGCCATACAGCCCGGACAGTCGATAAAGATTGTCGACCAGGCTATCAACTGGGGTGAAGAGGTGTCGGGAGCGCTCGATCATCGGGATGCCGACTTTGAATGGTATGATGAGGTTACTACCGGCTCAATACGCGATACTGACAATCCCTCAGTGCCTAATCTTGATAAATGGTTCTCCTATTCAGCTACGATCTGGCTACCGTCAAATCAGTGTAACCGCTCGTATGCTCTTGTGAAATTTCCCGAGGGGATGACTCCCGAGGCATTCCTTGCCACCTATGTCGGCGACTATACATATAGATCTTCTGTCACCGGCAAGGAGATGGTGGGCAACAAGTGCTACCGAATCCCGCACAGCTGGATAGTCGATGGCGTCAATCTCTGCCCCACTGAGGTTTACACAATCTCCGCGCTTGACTCTTCTATCGACATGAGTTACAAAGCTATAAGCGAAAAGAATTCCGACAAAAATCGTTTTGGTAATGTATTTATCCGTCGCCAGTCGGGAATTTCGACTACGGGTAATGTGGTGCTAATGGATACCGATGACTCTGCACACGATTTTGAGGTTAAGCCGGTAAGATGAAACTCTC
>JAAVFS010000113.1 GCA_014800605.1 Bacteroidales bacterium
CATCGTTTGACCCTCATTTCGTAGATGAGACCTCAAGATACTTCTTCAGAACCCTTGCCACAAAAATGATCATGGAGAATCCTGGCGCCTACGGCTTTACCCTGACAGCCGATCAGCTTTATCGCCCCTTGGAATACAAGATCGAGACAGTCTCAGGACCGGTCAACAGCTGGCCCGAGTGGGCCAAAAAACATGGCATCACCTACGCACAGCTCCGTGAGGCCAACCCTTGGATACGCTCCAAGACCCTTCCCAACAAGCTTGGAAAGACCTACAATGTAAAGGTGCCCCTGCACGATAGCCTCTACCGCTCTTCGGCACCCGTAACCGTCTACAATCAAGATTGGATAAAGAAATGAACATGACATCTAATACTCATTTGAAATCTGACACACCGGCTCCTGAAGCCATCAATCATACTCGCTCCGTCGAGACCCTCACTGTCACTGGAGCACGCGTCCACAACCTGAAGAATATCGATGTCGATATCCCTCTGGGCAAGCTCACAGTCATCACGGGCCTGTCCGGCTCCGGCAAGTCATCTCTCGCTTTCGACACGATCTATGCCGAAGGCCAGCGAAGATATATCGAGACTTTCTCATCCTATGCCCGAGGCATGCTGGGAGCTCTCGAGCGACCCGATGTTGACAGCATCACCGGCTTGAGCCCGGTTATCGCTATCGAGCAAAAGACCGTAAACAAAAATCCGCGAAGCACCATCGGCACCACGACCGAGATCTATGACTTCATGCGACTGCTCTTTGCTCGCGTAGCTACTGCGCGAAGCTACATCTCTGGCAAAGAAATGGTCAAGTATACCCGCGACAGCATCCTTCAGCTCATCCACGGAAAGTATGATGGACACAAGATCTACATCCTGACCACTCTTGTCCGCAATCGAAAAGGCCACTATAAAGACCTCTTTGAGCAGCTCACCAAGAAGGGCTATCTTAACGTCCGCGTCGATGGTGAGCTCAGAGAGATCGTCCCCGGGATGAAGCTTGACCGCTACAAAAATCACACCATCGAACTCGTCATCGACAAACTGAAAGTCAGCCGTAAAGACTCAGAGCGTCTCGCTGACTCCGTTGATACCGCCCTCAATCAGGGAGACAAACAGATGTCTATCTTCGACCTCGATACCGACACACTCAGCCACTACAGCCTCGCTTTGATGGACCCCGAAAATGGCCTCTCCTACCGAGAGCCGGCTCCCCACAATTTCTCCTTCAATTCTCCTCAGGGAGCCTGTCCGTGCTGTAAAGGCCTCGGCACAGTCAATGTCATCGACCGTGCAAAATTGATTCCTAACGAGTCGCTGTCCATCGCCGAGGGAGGCATCGTCCCTCTTGGCAAACCCAAGAACAGCATGATTTTCTGGCAGATAGCAGCAATATGCGAGAAGTATGGCTGCACGATGAAGACTCCCATCAATCAGATGCCGGAGGAGGCCCTCAACGACATCCTCAATGGCACCAACGAACGCCTCAACATCAAGACTGAGACAATGAGTACCTCCAACTACTTTGCTCAGTATGAAGGTATCATCAAATATATCGAACTCCAGCAGAGCGAAGATGCCGACTCCGGCTCGCAGAAGTGGAGCGGTCAGTTCTTTTCGCGTGTCGTCTGCCCCGAGTGCCATGGCGACCGATTAAACAAGGAAGCGCTTCACTTTTTTATCGACGGGAAGAATATCGCCGACCTTTGCCGCCTCGACATATCCGATCTCTATGAGTGGTCAAAGACTGTCCTCGATAAGCTCTCTCCCACTCACGCCCTGATTGCCACGGAAATCCTCAAAGAGATTCGCACCCGACTTCACTTCTTGGTTAACGTCGGGCTTGACTATCTCTCTCTGGCCCGTGCCACTGCTACCCTCTCAGGTGGCGAAAGCCAGCGCATACGTCTCGCCACACAGATAGGCTCCGATCTTGTCAACGTGCTCTACATACTCGACGAGCCGAGCATCGGCCTGCATCAGCGTGATAACAAACGACTTATACAGTCTCTCAAAGATCTCCGCGACGCATCCAATACTGTCATTGTAGTCGAGCACGACGAAGATATGATGACTGAGGCCGACTATGTAGTCGACATAGGTCCCGGTGCCGGCAAAAATGGCGGCAACGTCGTTTTTCAGGGTACTCCGGCCGAAATGATGAAGACCCCCACCCTGACCTCCGACTATCTGAGCGGACGAAATCAGATAGAGCTGCCTCAGACTCGCCGCACCGGCAATGGCAACTCACTGACCCTCTCCGGCGCTACCGGTCACAATCTCAAAGATGTCACTGTCACAATCCCGCTGGGCACTTTCACATGTGTTGCAGGCGTGTCCGGCTCCGGCAAATCCTCACTCATCAACGGCACGCTTCAGCCCATTCTCTCAAACAAATTCTATCGATCACTCCAGGAGCCACTCCCTTACAAGGAAATCACCGGACTTGAGCATATTGACAAGGTAGTGACCGTCGACCAGTCCCCACTCGGACGTACACCTCGCTCCAACCCGGCTACCTACACAGGCGTGTTCTCCGACATTCGCAATCTGTTTGTCGGACTGCCGGAAGCAAAAATCAGAGGCTACAAGCCGGGCCGATTCTCATTCAATGTCGCCGGAGGCCGCTGCGAGACATGCAGTGGCAACGGCTACCGGACTATTGCGATGAACTTCCTCCCCGATGTGCTCATCCCCTGTGAGACCTGTGGCGGTAAACGCTACAACCGCGAGACCCTGGAGGTACGCTTCAAAGGCAAATCCATTGCCGACATATTGGATATGACTATCAATCAGGCTGTCGAGTTCTTTGCCCACCAGCCCGTGATATTGAAAAAGATCAAAGTCCTCCAAGACATCGGACTCGGATATCTCAAATTGGGACAACCCTCCTCAACCCTTTCAGGCGGTGAAAATCAGCGTGTTAAGCTCGCAACCGAACTATCTAAAAAAGATACCGGGAAGACCCTTTTCATACTCGACGAACCCACAACCGGCCTGCACTTTGATGACATCAAGACCCTGCTCAACGTACTCAACAAGCTTGTCGACAAAGGAAATACCGTACTCGTTATTGAGCACAATCTCGACATCCTCAAATCAGCTGATTACATTATTGATATGGGACCAGGCGGTGGTAAGAACGGAGGTAAAATCGTAGCCGAAGGGACCCCTGAACAGCTTGCCAAACTCAAGTCGCCGACAGCTCCCTATCTTAAGGAAATTCTGTCCGCGAAAAAAAATAAGAATAAAAAGAAATGAGACAATTCCTGACACTGATATTCTCGCTTACAATCTCAATCGCTATGAGCGCATCAACCTATATTTATTCCGGCCCGAATGCGTATTCCAACAAGATTACGCATTCATGGGACGGCAAGCATCTTTATCAGGGAGCTAATACCTATTCCAACAAGATCCTATACACATGGGATGGTAAGCACCTCTACCAAGGACCTAACGCCTATTTAAACAAAATCCTTTACACATGGGATGGTAAGCACCTCTATCAGGGGCCTAATGCCTATTCCAACAAAATCCTTTACACTTGGGATGGTAAGCACCTCTATCAGGGGCCTAACGCCTATTCCAACAAAATCCTCTACACTTGGGACGGCAAGCACCTTTATCAAGGTCCCAATGCCTATTCTAATAAAATCATACTGACTGTCGAAGGACTGTTTCCGGCCTTCCTCTTCGCCGTCATCCAGTGATTATTTTCTCCAGAAGCCGGGGAGGAAAAGCACCAGAATGGTGAAGACTTCCAGACGACCGATAAGCATCAGGAACGAAAGCAACCACTTGCCTGCATCCGGTACGAGTGCAAACGAATCGGCTGTCACGCCGGCACCCAACCCCGTGTTACCCACGCATGAGAGCGTAGCAAACAGCGAGTCGCTGATGGGCATGCCGAGTGTGACCAAGACGATACCTCCAAGCAGAATCAGACCAAGATAGAGCCACAGAAACGCCATAACCTTAGCCACAATATCCGGTGACTGCACTCTTCCATTGATCGATACGGAATAAATGCGGTTAGGATAGATACACTTGCGAAGCTCGTTGCTGCAATTCTTTACAAGGAAATTGATGCGGTCTATCTTTGCGCCACCGCTCGTACTTCCTGCGCAGCCCCCGACAAACATCAAGATCAGCAAAATGGGGAATACAAAAGAGCCCCACGACTGGTAGTCGGTCACTGCATATCCTGTAGATGTTATGGTCGAAATCACCTGGAATATCGGGTCTACGATGACATTTGCGTTAAACTTAGGATGGCAATTAGCCACATAACCGATGATCAACACAACCGAGATTATACCGATGATCTTGACGTATGATCTGAAAGTCTCGTCATGCCACGAAGCCTTGACCCTACCGATAGAAGCCCTGTAAATAAGAGCAAAATTGACACCTCCGAGAAACATAAATGCCAGCACGATGAGCTTGACATACCATGAATCCCACGCACCGATCGAATTATTTCGAGTCGAAAACCCCCCGGTCGACATCGTGCTGAGCGCATGGCAGATAGCATCAAAGCAATCCATCGGCCCCAGACACAGCAGTATTGCAAGCACAAGCGTCAGTATCATGTATATGAACCATAGTCGCTTAGCGGTCTCGCTTACGCGCGGACGAAGCTTATCCTGAGTGATACCCGTCAGCTCGGCATTCATCATCTGCATTCCCCCCGAAGAGTTGAGCATCGGCAATACCGCCAGTGTGAACAGGATGATTCCCATGCCACCGATCCACTGCATCAGGCATCGCCAGATATGCATCCCGTGAGGCAGATCTTCAATATCCTCAAGCACAGAGCATCCGGTCGTCGTAAATCCCGACATCGTCTCACAGAAGGCATCCGTGACATTCATTGATAGCGATGACATCATCAGCGGTATCATGCCGAACAGCGTGAACACGATCCAGACCGACCCCGTGAGAAGGAACCCTTCACGCTTGCCTAACTCGCGTCTGCCCGCAGGGACACATGTAAATATCGCCACTGCCGAAAGCGCCGTTATGGCTGCTCCGACAGCAAAAGCGAAATAGTCGGTCTCCTTATATACGAGAGATACTATAAATGGTATAAGCATAAACAGCGCCTCAATCACCAGCAAGTAGCCGATAATTCTTATCAAAGACCTGTAGTTGATAAGCGATTTCTTACTGCTTATGACCATAATTTCCGGATCAGTAGGTTAGCTGAACAGTTTCTCAATCTTATGGATATGCCCTGACAGACAGAACACTTCCACTCTGTCACCGGGCTTAAAGACAGTGCTACCGGTGACAATCATTCCATGACCGTCTCTGACGAGGCCGCCCAGCGTCAAGTCGCGCGAAAGGTTGAGATCCTTTACCGGATGCTTAGTTATCTTGGAGCCTTCCTTGACTACGATCTCTGCTACTTCTGCATCCGGCAGCGCAAGGAAGCGACTCGATTCCGCATCCGCATCAAGCAATATCTGGAAGATCTTGCCCGACGCAAGTAGTTTTTTGTTGATAATCACTCCAATATTCAGATTCTCAGCCTGATATATCAATTGCACATTCTCCACTTCGGCCACCGTCTTAGCCACACTGAATTCCTTGGCAGTAAGACAAGCCAGAATGTTGGTCTCAGCGCTTCCTGTCAGCGCCAAAAAGGCGTCACAATCCTGAATGCCTTCATCCTCCAACAGATCTGTGTCACGGCCGTCGCCGTGTATTATCTCGCACTCGGGGCACAGCTCCGGCAATTTTCTGCATCGGTCAAGGTCCCGCTCGATAATCTTTATCTTCCATTCTTTTGGAGCAAGGGCTGCAAATCGAGCTGCGATACGGCTTCCTCCCATGATCATTATCCGGCTGATGTCGATCTGTTTCTTGCCACACATTTCCCTGATTTCCTCTATGTGCTCAGGGGTCGTGGTGATGTAGACGATATCGTTGGAATGGATGATATCATCACCGCGTGGAATGATGGTCTGATGTCCGCGACGAATTGCCGATACGTGCAGCGTGTGGCGCTGACTTGTCAACTCTCTCATCGACTTGCCGACAATCTCGGCATGATCTCTGACCTTGACACCGACGAGTATAATCTCGCCGTTGCCGAGCTCAAACCAGTGGCGCGCCCAGCCACGTTTAAGCGCCGTCACAATCTCCTGGGCAGCCAGGTATTCCGGGTATATGACATTCTTCACACCCATGTTGGCGAAATACTCTTTGTATTCCGGTTGCATGAGCTCAAAATTATCGATTCGTGCCACAGCTCTGCGTGCACCCATATAGCTTGCGATGCTGCATGCCGTGATATTACGGTCTTCGTAGGGAGTGACCGCAATAAACAGGTCGGAATACTTCACTCCGACATCCTTCAGTATCTTGAATGACGTCGGGCTCCCCTGCACGGTCATTAGGTTATAATTCGCATCCAGCACGGCCAGCTTCGCAGCATCCTCATCCACTACGATGATATCCTGCTCTTCTCGCGATAGAAGTTTTGCCAGATGCGACCCGACCTCACCTGCTCCTGCTATAATTATCTTCATGATGCAGCCATTGGTTTAGTTAACGACTTAACAGCTTCATAGATAGCATTAGCGTCTATCTTGCAGAGAGCATAAAGTTCGGACACACTTCCGTGAGACACAAAGTCATCTTCAATGCCGATCTTTATCAACTTGTTGTCATATCCATGCTCCTTAAGCCATTCAGCTACTACCGAACCCAATCCGCCGATCTTGGAAGCATCCTCCACAGTTATGATCGGCATACCTGAGTCAGCTATTGACCGAAGTAACTCTTCATCAATTGGTTTGACAAATATCATGTCATAATGCGCTACTGAGATACCGTCCGACTGCGCCTTCTTGATAGCCTCCGTCACCTGGCCGGCTATCGGACCAAACGAAAGGACTGCTACGTCGGTTCCACTCGCAAGTTGCTCGCCACGACCGATTTCAAGCTGTTTAAACGGCTCACCCATAGGATCTGAATCTGCAGTGCCACGCGGATAGCGTATCGCAAACGGACCGCCGTCATGCTTGAGCGAAGTGTACATAAGGTTGCGTAGCATCGAAGCATTGCGAGGCGAAGAAACAGTGATTCCGGGTATAGGTCTCAGATAAGCGATATCAAACAATCCGTGATGGGTTACACCATCCTCGCCGACAAGCCCGGCACGGTCAATACACAGTGTGACAGGCAGATGCTGTATCGATGTGTCATTGATGATATTATCGTAAGCGCGCTGAAGGAATGACGAATATATCGCCACGTATGGTCTTAGTCCGTCAGTAGCCATACCTCCGGCAAAAGTCACAGCATGACCCTCGCTGATACCAACGTCAAATACGCGATTCGGCATCTCAGCCTGGAGGATATTCATGGAAGTTCCTGACGACATGGCAGCCGTTACGCCTACCACGCGCTTATCCATCTCGGCGAGTTGAAGAAGTGTGCGACCAAACACCTCCTGATATTTTGGTACACTGCTCTTTCCCGAGAGTACCTCACCCGTCTCCGGTACAAATCGGCCGGGTGCATGCCATGCCTGGGGATTCTGTTCGGCCGGCTCGTAGCCCTTACCTTTGACAGTCTTCAAATGCAAGATACGAGGACCTTGCATGTCCTTGATATCATTGAGCACACGCACGAGGCGACGCACGTCATGCCCGTCAATGGGCCCGAAATAACGGATGTTAAGACCCTCAAATATGTTTTGCTGTCTGCCTATCAACGACTTAATACTGTTGTTGAATCGCATGATCGGACCGCGCTGGCGCTCGCTGACGAGATGGAGCTTCTTCAGAAACTTGTAGGTCTTGTATCTGAAGTTGTTATACGCCTTGGAGGTGGTGATATGCGCCAGGTAGCTATGCAGTGAGCCCACATTCTTGTCGATAGACATATCATTATCATTAAGGATGATAAGGATATTGCTATTTGTATTTGCGGCATTATTCAGTCCCTCAAAGGCCAGACCGCCGCTGATTGACGCGTCACCGATGACGGCCACTACATTTCTGTTTGGATCATCGTCGTTAAGTGACGTTGCGACCGCCATGCCAAGAGCCGCTGAGATTGAGTTGGATGCGTGGCCTGCAGAAAAAGTATCGTAGGGACTTTCCGACGGGTTGGGAAAACCGCTGATGCCACCAAGCTTACGGTTGGTATGAAACTTTTCTCTGCGTCCTGTGAGCAGCTTGTGCGGATATGCCTGATGACCTACATCCCACACGATGCGGTCATACGGAGTGTTAAAGACATAATGCAGAGCTACCGTCATCTCGACAGCTCCCATACTCGAGGCAAAGTGTCCCGGATTCTGCGACACATTGGCTATAAGGAACTCGCGAAGCTCCTGACACACCTCCGGAAGCTGGTCCAACGACAACTTTTTAAGGTCAGCAGGAGTATTAATAGATTCCAGCAAGTTTACTTTCTTATCTGTATGCTTATCGGTATCCACCTTGATTTTTTATATATTTTTTATAGAGCGGGACAAAAATAATTATTGCCGACGCCACTATTGGGAATAATGAGCGCAGAGTGATCGGAGTTTGTGTCTGTTGGTACTTGCTCAGTAGCCATCCCACAAAGAACAGCCAGAGAATAAACAGAGCAACAAACATTAATATGACCGATTTGCTTCGCTTCATGACTTAGTAATTTAAGCAAAGTTACATATTTATAATGAATATACCAACATTATCCCATCCCCCCGCCCAATAATACTCCGCAACCACCTCGACAATCACAACCCCACTCTCCCCGCCACCCAACCTCCCACACAAACACAGACCAGTACCTTCCCACCCATGTTAGACCCCATTCCACAATATCTGTTAACGATGAGGTCGCATATCTCCGAGTGATTTTTGTGATGGAACGAAGGAGCGATGGGATTCCATCGAGACCGAGTGACAACACTAAAAGCACCGGAGATATGCGCCTGTATGGTAACTTTTTCAAATCATCATACAACAAAATGTACCCAATTTTCGATCGTCTTCCTGAAAAGTTAAATGCTGTCGCATGGACTTCACAGGGCATTTCGGCACATCTGAGTTCAAACCCGTTAATGGCAGGTGGGTTGTGGAACTGACCTTTTCATGGTTTGAACCATTCATACGATTAATAGAATCTACGAACAATTTCTTCACACTGCAAAAGGTGTTGCGATAGCAGCATGTGCAATGTTTATGTTACGGTTC
>JAAVFS010000114.1 GCA_014800605.1 Bacteroidales bacterium
CCCCTCCACCTGTACCACAGAATAATGAGTCGTTAAGTGTAAGAATAGCTGTAAATGGTAAGGATTATGGTCCTTATGAGCGGGTTACTTTGCTTGAAATGATCTCCAATGGAGCATTAACACCTCAGACTATGGTATTTATGGAGGGCATGACTGAATGGTTGCCGGCAAGTCATGTCCCAGCTGTAAGCGCTTTATTTAAAAATAAAAAGGAGGCCCCGAAAACGCCTCCAATTCCATGGGCGCCGTCACCTACGGCTCCTCCAAAAGTTTCTAAGACTAATGTTTCGGAAGATAAATATCAAAATGGACTTTCTCTAAAGCTTAATCGGTTGATAACGGCAGCAGTAGCAGACGGAGAAATATCGGATCTGGAGCGTCAGGTTCTTATCCGCAATGCACAGGAAGAGAATGTGCCGATGGATGAGTTTGTCATGATTCTCGAAGCAAGACTTTTTGAACAGCGCCAAGTTCTGTTTGCTCAGCAAAAAGAAATGGAGCATAGACAGCAAATGGAAAAAGCTGCCCAAGCAGTCCAGGTAGCATCTATGAAGGTAGAGACTGCGACTCATAAAGCAAAACAGGATGGTAATGTGGTAAAGAAATGTCCGGCTTGTGGTGCTCCTATCAAGGCAATCGCAACCTGCTGTCCTGAATGTGGCTATGATTATAGTGCTGATAATGGGACATCTCCGGTAGAGCGTCTGAACGCGCAGCTGTCAGCTATAGACAATGAGAAGGCCTCCGGGCTGATGGGAAAATATCTGTCCGTGATGGGTGCCGGTGATCAGTCTCCTGAAAAGATTGAGAAAAAGAAAAGAGTAATTATGAATTTCCCGCTACCGTCAGACAAGATGGGTATTCTGGATCTTTTCATTGCCTGTGCATCTCAGGCTGGTGGTGTTTTCTCAAAAAATAAATTGGGATCAGCTTATAAGACTAAGGCTGAACAGATACTTTCTAAGGCGAGAATCATAATGAAGGATGATCCCAAATTATTCGCGGAAATCAACGATTTGGCAAATAAATATAAGATTAAAGCTTAACAATTCAATCGACGAAGGAAGCATTCAAATAAACTAATAACATAGAAAGCATAATGGCACTTTTCGGTAGGGGCAAGAGCGGCGGCATGATGAATGTAATCCGCTGCGATGAGCCCGAATATCTAATATGGAAATGGCGTCCTGAGGGTCAGGAAGTCAATTCGACATCTCGCGAGAACGCGATTCGCTATAACTCCTCACTTCGTGTAAAGGACGGCGAAGTAGCAGTGTTTGTCTATAAGCAGAAGGACGGCACAATGCAGGACTTCATCTATGGCCCTTATGACGAAACAATCAAGACGGCCAATTTCCCGGTTCTGTCATCTATAGTCGGGATGGCTTTTGGAGGTGAGTCGCCATTTCAGGCTGAGATTTATTTCATTAATCTTGCGGGCGTAGTCAAGATCAACTTCGGAATACCTTATTTCGATGTGTTTGATCCCCGCTTCCTCGACTTTGGCGTGCCTATGTCAGCCGGTGGCAGCATAACTTTCAGCATCGATGATCCTCAGAAATTTATCAAGGCGCATCGACTGATCAACTTCTCGCTCGACGATTTAAAGCAGCAGGTAAAGGATGCTATCGTACGACGCGTTAAGAGTGAGATCACTAATGTCCCGGAGAAGCATCAGATCCCCGTTCTGCAGATCGAGCGCAGACTGGATGATATAAATGACATCGTCAAGCCCCGCATAGAGGCTGACTTTGAAGACTTTGCCGTCAAGTTGCGACGTCTGGACATCTCACGCATAGATGTCGACAAAAGCTCAACCGGTTACCACGAGCTGCGTGAAGTGACCGCCCAACAGCAGACGCGTACCATCAATGCTCAGACCGACGTCAATGTCAAGAATCTGCATGACACGCAGGCCATCAACGCCAAGAATATGGAGGAAACTCTACGCATACAGCGCGAAGAGGCTCAGCGTGCTCAGCGACTTCAGACCGAGACCCAATTTATCGGAGCACACGCGCTCAATCGCCAGAGCGATGTGATGCAGACTGCTGCTCAGAATCTCGGTGGCGGTGGTTTCGGCGGCGGCTCAGGATCGAGCGGTATCAATCCCGCCCAGTTTATGACGGGCATGGCTGTCGGTGGCGCCTTGGGTGGCCAGATGGCAGGCATGGTCAATACAATGGGTCAACAGATGAATAATCAGTGGCAACAGGCAGCAGCCCAGAATATGGCCGGAGGTGCTATACCGCCCCCGATGCCCGGCGCCGCTCCTGCCGTGCAGTACATGGTGGCAGTCAATGGGCAGCAGCTTGGTCCGTACACGCTCGATCAGCTGCGCGTAATGGCTCAGCAGGGTCAGTTGACAGCCGCTACATTTGTTTGGGCGCAGGGTATGCCGGCTTGGACGCCTGCCGGACAGGTGGCAGAGCTTGCCATCCTCTTCGCTCCTCCTATTCCCGGTGGTGGTGCTACACCTCCTCCTATGCCTTAATTTCATATCCATTAATTCTATAACTTATGAGTACTGATTTTAGCTCAATTGACCGTCTTGTCGAGTTTGGTATGGGGCTCGCCGTGGCGAAACAGATGATTTCGACCATGAATACGGTCATGAACAATACGCAGGTAGCCGGGGTTAATGCCGGTACTACAGGACAGACAGGCGCCGTCTCGGCTCCGTATACATCTGAAAAGTGGTATGTGGCCATTGATAATCGTCAGGCCGGTCCGCTTACCCCGGCCGAGGTCGAGCATCTCGTAGCCAATGGTACGATACATGATAACACCCTTATATGGCGTGCGGGTATGACAGGATGGCAGATGGCTTGCAATATACCTGAAATCAATAAGCTATTCCTTCTTAATAAGATCTGATTATGAACAGAGGAACCGAAACCCCGGAGAGTCATGTCACATTCCATCCATTCCCGCTGCTGCTTGTTTTGGCGGCATCAGCACTCGTAGGGTGGTGTGTCAGTTTTCTTGCCTCCTTTAATTGTCAGCTGCTTGCCGGCTTGGCATGCGGAATAGTCTGTGCCATCACGCTCGGTACATCTACCTGCACAAAGAGTAGCCGCCTCGGTACGGTAATACGCACAGCATGTACAGTATTTTTCATCGTAGGACTTATAGCCAGCGTTCTGCTCGCATTGTGCGCTTCCACGATTGCACCTTATATTATTACAGATGGCCTGATCTGCTTGGCTTTTGGAGCAGTTGTCTATTGGCTCCTTTGTAGCGTACAGTAATCCCCGAAACATATAATGCAAACGGCCGGCCGGCGCTCCATGATGAGTGTCGGCCGGTTTTGGTGTCGGTTGATGGTTTTTTAGGCAGTAAAAAGATTTGATACATCGAAACAAATTTGTTACATTTGCAAAAAATGAAATAACAACCTAAAATCTCACTTTAAATCATGACAATGAAAACTAAGATCAATCAGGAGTTTAAATCTCGTTTTGGCTCCGAAGGTACTCTCTACGCTTCTGCAGGCCGTATCAACCTCATCGGCGAGCATACCGACTATAATGGTGGCTTCGTGTTTCCCGGTGCTATCGACAAGGTGATAATGGCTGAGCTCAAGCCCAATGGTACAGACATAGTAAAAGTATTCTCAATCGATATAAATGAATATGCCGAATTTGGTCTGAATGAGGACGACGCTCCCAAACAGTCATGGGCACGCTATATTTTCGGCGTATGTCGCGAGATCATCAAGCGCGGTGGCAAAGTCCACGGCTTCGATGCTGTTTTCGCCGGCAATGTGCCTCTCGGCGCAGGTCTGTCGTCTTCAGCTGCTCTTGAGAGCTGCTTCGCGTTTGCTCTCAATGACATGTTCAATGACAACTCTATCGACAAATTCGAGCTTGCAAAGATCGGCCAGTCTACCGAGCACAACTATTGCGGTGTCAACTGCGGCATCATGGACCAGTTTGCATCCGTATTCGGTAAGGCCGGCCATCTGATGCGCCTCGACTGCCGATCACTCGAGCATGAGTATTATCCCTTCAATCCCGAAGGCTACAAGCTCGTCCTGCTCGACTCAAAGGTGAAACACGAGCTTAAAGACTCTCCCTACAACAAGCGTCGCCAGTCATGCGAGCGTGTTGCAGCTCGCCTCGGCATTGATACTCTCCGCGACGCCACAATGGAGGACCTCGACAAGGTAAAGAGCGACATCACTGCCGAAGACTATATGCGCGCACGCTTCGTCATCGGCGAAAAGGACCGCGTTCTTGCAGTATGCGATGCACTGGTGAAGGGCGACTATGAGACTGTCGGCAAGAAGATGTATGAGACACACGAAGGTCTCTCAAAGGATTACGAAGTATCATGCGAGGAGCTCGACTACCTCAACGATATCGCCAAGGAGTGTGGCGTCACCGGTTCACGTATCATGGGAGGCGGCTTCGGTGGTTGCACGATCAACCTTGTCAAGGACGACCTCTATGACAACTTCGTAGCTACAGCCAAAAAGAAATTCAGCGAGAAATATGGTCATGAGCCTGCTGTGATTGATGTAGTCATCAGCGATGGTGCTCACAAATGTGAATAATGAGCATGAAGATCGAACGCAAGAGTGTATTGTCCCCCAAAGGAGACATTACACTTTATACTATGACTAATGATGGCGGCGCATCCGTGACCCTGTCGAGCCTCGGTGCAGGTATCGTCAGCGTGATTGTGCCAGACAAGGATGGCCGACTCGCCGATGTCGTGCTTGGATATGCCAATGCTGCCGACTATCTCTATGACGGTCCCTGCGCAGGCAAGGTTCCCGGACGATTCGCCAATCGTATCGCTAAGGGGCATTTCGTAGTCGACGGCCAGTCATATTCGCTTGCTATCAACAATGGTCCCAACGCACTGCATGGTGGCCCTGAGGGCTTCCAGAATCAGATCTGGGAGTCAGACACGAAGGGTAGCGATACCATAGTGTTTACTTATCGCGCTGCCGACGGCGAAGAAGGCTATCCAGGCAATCTTGAAGTCAAGGCTACATATACATGGACTGACGACAATGTCCTGACTCTCACCCTCGAAGCCGAGACAGATGCTAAGACTCCCGTCAATCTGACCAACCATGTCTACTTCAACCTGCGAGGCCATAATGTCGGCTCTATGACAGGCCACAAGCTACAGATTAAAGCTTCACAGTGGCTACCGACCGACGACACTCAGATACCTACCGGAGAGTTTGCGCCCGTAGTCGGTACACCCATGGATTTCAGGGAGCCCAAGGCGATCGGCCGCGATATGTATGCCGACTTCGAAGCGCTGAAGATTGGCAAAGGTTACGACCACTGCTGGGTGCTTGACGACTATGCCAAAGGGCATCTTCGCGAGGTCGCTGTACTGTCTGACCCCGTGTCAGGCCGTAGCGTTCAGGTGGCTACCACACAGCCGGGCCTGCAGGTATATGGCGGCAACTGGCTTAACGGCTCACCCGAAGGCAAGGATGGCGCTGTCTATCATGACTATGCTGCAGTAGCCCTTGAGTGCCAGGGATTTCCTGATGCCCCGAATAAGCCGCAATTCCCCTCATCGATCCTCTCGCCCGGTGAGCAGTACAAAGAAATTATTAGATTTAGCTTTAAAAAATAACCTACATGAAACCGACATTATTTGTTCTCGCAGCCGGAATGGGCAGCCGTTACGGTGGCCTCAAACAGCTCGATCCTCTCGGTCCCAACGGCGAAACAATCATGGACTATTCTATCTACGACGCCATCAAGAGTGGCTTCGGAAAGGTAGTATTCGTAATCCGCAAAGATTTTGAAAAAGACTTCCGCGAAAAAATCCTCTCAAAATATGAAGGTCACATCCCCGTCGAGGTAGTTTTCCAGTCTACTGATAAACTCCCTGAAGGCTACACTTGCCCCGCTGACCGCACCAAGCCCTGGGGTACCAACCACGCCGTGCTCATGGGTAAGGACGTGATTAAGGAACCCTTCGCTGTAATCAATGCCGACGACTTCTATGGACGCGACGCATTCGAGGTGATCGCCAAAGAGCTCCAGCGCGCCCGCGACCGCAAGGGCGACTACTGCATGGTAGGCTTCCGCGTTGGCAACACTATGACCGAGAACGGATCTGTAGCTCGTGGCGTCTGCGAGACCAAAGATGGTCTGCTGACCTCAGTTGTGGAGCGTACTGCTATCAGCTACGACGACAAGCACAATATCGTCTTCACCGACGAGAACGGTGAGGTGCAGACCCTTGAGCCCACTACTCCCGTATCAATGAACCTCTGGGGATTCACACCCGACTATTTCGAGTATTCCGACCGTGAATTCCGCAAATTCCTTGACAAGGACATCAATACCCCCAAGGCCGAATTCTTCATCCCCCTTGCTATTGACGCCCTCATCAACTCAGGCGAGGCTACAGTGAAGGTGCTTGACACCACATCAAAGTGGTTTGGCGTGACCTACGCTGCTGACCGTGACGGTGTTGTAGCTAAATTCAAAGAGCTCCACGACAACGGTACATATCCCGCAAAGCTCTTCTAAGCGAGATCCTAAATCAGACAAATAAAAATCGGCAGACTCTCCGGAGCCTGCCGATTTTATCTTAGGTTGATTGTGGGATCAGAAAGGGAAGTTGATACCGAGATTCACATTGACATTAGAGTTGAGGGGAACATACTGCTTTGCCAGTTTGCCGGGGAAGCAATCTGAAGCGATAAACAGGTTAAATCCTGTCATATTCAAGTTGATGATGCCTCCGAATCGTGCGCCAAATGTGCCGTAGCCCAGGTTAACTCCGGCTGAGAAGATCTTGACAGGCTCGACTGTAGCGGAAAGGCGGAAGTCGGTCCATGAGAATTCGCCGTTGATGCGGGTCGTATTCATAAATCCGAACTTCAAGTTGCGATAGACGGGGAGTGTGTATTGTGCGGCTGCTGTCATGGTGGCGCCGATGCCGGTCACGCGTGAGCCTGTGTCGCCGAGGTCCTCGAGCTCATAGAGCTTGGTGAGATTGTCGGTGAATTTGTCCCAGCTGTCGTTATTGTCAACGTTGAAAGCGAAGCTGTCTGACGAAACGCTCTGCAGGCCGTTGGTGGTAGCTGTGAAGTCGTTGCCCCAGCTGATGAATCCCAGGTCAGTAAAGGCGAGAGAAAATTCCCAGTCTTTATTAAATGTGTAGACTGCACCAAGGTCGAATGCTGCTCCGAAGCCATTAACGGGCGAGAATCCGTCTATGTTCATTCCGCTGACGTAGTGGCGGTCGGTGCGGTCATTGTAGTCGGTCTCCCATGAGAAGCCTTTGATGCTGGCGTGACCTGTGGCATTGACTTCGCCTACATACTTGTCGTTAAGTAGCTTAAGGTTAGCGGTCTTGACATTAGCATCGAAGCTGGCCATGCCGACGAGGAACTTGAAACTGCCGCCCACACGCCACTGCTCGTTGATCTTATGCGAGTGGTTGAAAGCGATTTCGGCCCAGCCGCGAGCTGTGGCTCCGAGGTTGGAGAGGTCGTAGACGCCATTCTCTACACCCTGCTTGGCGAGGCGTACAAGCTCTTTCGGAAGGCCGACGCCGAGAGTGGCACGTGCGCTCAGAGTCACGCTGTTATATCCTTTAAGACCTTTGAAGCCAACGGCAAGGATGGTCTCTCTCAGGTCGAGGCCAATTCGTGAGTGATCTTTCATGCCGTTGAGCACTTCCGATGCGGAAATACCGGGGTTGAGTAGGGTAGTGGTCTGGCCATTAAGTTTGTAGAATATGTGCTTAAGGCTCAGCGTACCGTTAGTTGTGAGGTTGAGGTTGCCGAGTCCGGGCATAGCGACAAAGCCGTTGCCATCGTTACCGAATGCCGGGTTGGCCTGATAGCGATAGAAATAATTGTCGTCAAAATAGCCTGCCTGTAGATTTTGAGCCGAAGCACCAAGCGCGATTGATGCCAGCGTTGCCGATATGAGTGTACGGGTTATATTGAGTTTCATGCAGATAGTAGTTTACTTGATATTTCTGAAAAGTTAGAGTGTGTCGCGATAATAACCGCTTACTGTGACACGTATATCGGTCAGCTCTATGGGTGAGTCGGGTCGGAGTGTAGAGTCAACTTCGGTGACGTCGCAAGATGCTGAGTAGATTATGCCGTCAAGGCCGCTGATCGTGCCGCTGACAGATAATTCCACATCAGAGGTGGTGTTGGCAGCTACTGTGAATCCGTTGAGTACTGCAGGTTTACCGGTTTGAGCGTCAACACATGGTTTTCCCTCACTATCGAGCAGAGTGCCGCTCAGGGTAATGGCTGCCGGCAGAGAGTTGTAGACTTTGGCGGTGATTTTCAGAGTGGTGACGGTAATCTTGTCGAAGGTCTCATCATCGTTCCAGCCGATCTCGTCTTCTTCATAGACGATCTTTGAGCCTTTTGAGAGGGCCAGCGGGGCATAGAGTGTGTAGTTGCCTTCCACGGCGGCTATTTCGGAATCGAGGGTGAAGTCTCTGACTTCACCGGGGAGCACGTGCGGATTGACAAACTCTACATGGATCTTTTCGGGAAGTCCGTCGCCGCTCAGCAGGTTAGAGAGTGTCTTGTAGCCTACGAACTGAGCCCCGGTGTAGTGACCGTAAAACTCTTCGGGACGTGTGGGCGCCATGCAGAAGTTATAGGGCCCCTGAAGGCCTTTGTTGTAGCTCAGCATGATAGTTTGGCCGGCATCGAGTGAGCATGTGTTGACAACGTTGCCATTCTTGATAGCCTCCAAGGTCAGGCCGGAAGACGCCTCCAGATTGTAGTAGGCCATGGGGTTGTTGAAGCTGGCGTAGAGCTGTGGGTTACAGAGCGATATGTCGGTGCCGGGTCGGCGGAGCATGTCGGGGATGTTTGACAGGTCGACATCAGCCACTGAGAATCCTGAGAGACTGAAGGCGATAGTGCCGCTGACGGAGGCTACATCGATGCTGTTGAGAATGGGGTCAATCTGTAGCTGGACATTCTGGGGGATATTGGTGGAAGTGGAGTTGGTCGATCCTACGACGAAGCCGGAAGCAACACCGATCTTACCATGAAATTCGATCTCACCGTTGTTGACATCGCCGGTAGCAGGAGTGAATTTAAAGGTAGAACTGTCAAATTTTGAGAAGTCAATCTGCGACACATGCAGCTTGATGTAGGTCGGACCGCCGATATTCATGTCAATGTCGCCTATTGTGACGTTGCCGTTTTCGCACGGATAGTTTTCGACCATAAATCCGGCAGGAATTGTCACGACAAGTTTGCGGAAACCCAGGTATTGGAATAGTCCGTTATTGTCGTCAAGGTCGAGCATGACGTCGATATCCCATGTGCCTTTGATGCTGTTGAGCGACTGAATCGTACGGTCGATTTCCGAAGAAGCGAATGTGAATGATGTTGTCGCTTCATTGATCTCGTAGGAGATAGCCTGAGCTCCAATCGGAAGGTCGATGTCAGATCCTTCATATTTAAATATATCGCAACGGATTGGATTTATAGGGCTTGGTGTGATGGTGACGGGGCTGACGTGAGTAGGCTCGCCTTTAAAGTCGCCGTCGACTACTACAGCATATTCGCCGTTGATTTCTTTGATTACGCTTCCTTCGTCGAGGTCAAACACATTAGAGAGCTTGATTGCGTCGAGTTGGATCGGCACAACAAGGTCATTGACCTTTACTTCAATATCAGTGTTGATATCATCGAGGTCATAGTTATCGTCAATACAGCTTGTGAGGGGAAGAAGCGGGAGCGTCAGTGCCAAACAGGCAAGGGGCTTCAGTATTTTTGACATATAAATATATAAATTGAGTATAAATGTGATAAATACGTGCAAAGTTAAGAGAGAATTTTGATATTTTTGCGAAATTTGGCAACAAACTATTTTTTTTAAACGATTTTTCTGCATCATAAACATTTAAATCGTTTCAGCGGATGCGTTTTACCGCCGCAGTAGGAGTGCCGTGGGCCGGGATCACGGCTACATTAAAAATGAAGGTCACGATAAAGTTCACATCCATCGATTTCATTATTAATTCGGGTCCAATTGTTTTGAGTCAGTGGAGTCGTATTCAGGCCCTAAACATGTTTACAGTCATGGATTTTTACCGAATTTTTGCGGTTGTTATCGTGCTGTTAATTGAGAACTTTTTTAAGGTAGTTTGTGTTATATGTAAAAACATTTAAACTTGATCATACTTATGAAAACGAAACTGTTCACCTGGTTATTTAGCGCTATAGCTCTCGTCGGTTTCGCCTCATGTGGCGACGATGACAATGACTTGCCTATCAATGAAGTCCCTGTCGCATATCAGAATGCACTCCGGGCAATGTATCCCGAAGCTGTCAATGTGGAATGGGAGCGTAATGCCAACTTTTATGTGGCTGATTTTGAGAAGCCAGGCATGGATTTTGATGTCTGGTTCGGAGCCGAGGCTACATGGGCTATGACAGAGATAGACTATGGCAATAATCTGATGCTCCTGCCCCCCGCCGTAAGCTCGGCCTACTCTGAGAGCCAGTATGCTTACACATGCGTAGTCGACGATGTTAAGTCGTACGAGCACACCGACAAAGCCTTCTACATCATCGAGGTAGAGCCTACCAATGGTGGCGACGACATCTATGTCTATTATAACCCTGACGGAACAACGTTAAAAGTCATCACGCAGGATGTGGATATCACTCCCGTGACCCCGATTTAACGACATCCGTTCAATACGATAACAAAAGCGGAAGTAACTCATGGAGAGCTACCTCCGCTTTTGTTATGTAAGAGCCTTTGCTTATATCTTGACGGTCACTTTTCGACCTGAATAGTCTGCGGTGACTTCTTTGCCTGTGGCTGCATTTACGACTTTGAATGTACGGCGTTCTGCCATCCCCGTAAATGATCCCGTACGCTCGCCGATAGTGAGTTCGTGAGTCTTTGAGTTGTAGTCAAAGCGGATGGTGGTGTAATCACCGTTGGTGTAGTTGTAATTGTCGTTTTCATCCTCATAGAGCACGAACGACCCGTTTGCACCCGGGAATACCATTATGGTCAGCTGATCCCACGGCCTTTCCGTACTGTAGTTGACGTCCGGTCCCAGCGGAATGATGCTTCCTGCGCGAGCAAATACGGGCAGAGTGGCAATGTCGGCCTCGAGTATCGCAGTCTCTCCTCCCGAATATTTTTTGCCTGTATGGAAGTCATACCAGTCTGAGCCCTTGGGGAGCTTTACTTCGAAGTCGTATTTGGCGCTGAAGTCTATGTTGGCATCGACGCTTCCGGTAGATTCGCTATTGTCCCATCCGCTGAATTCGTCAATTGAGGTTTTGGTCTCGGGTGTGTAATGGGCTCTCAAGATAGGAGCAACGAGAAGCGACTTTCCAAATATGAATTTGTCGTTCGCTTCGCGGGCGGCCTTGTCGTCAGGGAAATCCATGATTAGCGGACGCATGAAGCTGCCGCTGTTTGCGGTCACGTCCCAAGCAGTTGAGTAAATGTAGGGCAAAAGTTTGTAGCGCAACTTGATAGCGTCGGTGATAGCATCGTAGATAGGTTCGCCCGGCTCACCGAAGTAGTAGACCTCACGCGGAGCGTCGGCGCCATGCGAGCGCATCATGGGAGTGAACGCTGCCATCTGGGTCCATCGAGCAGTCAACTCTCTGAAGAGCGGGTTTTTATAGGCCGGAGTGCCGTCAGGGAGATTGTATCGGCCGCAGAAGAATCCGCCGATATCGGAGTTGGTATTGGGGTTGCCGGAGAGGGTCAGGTTGAGGTGCTGAGGTATCTGGGTGCGAAGATTCTCCCATGAGGAAGCTACGTCACCTGTCCAGACATTGCAGCCTGTCCGCTGCTGGCCAAACCATCCTGAGCGGGTCAGGATGAATATGCGTTTTGTCGAGTCGACCTGTCGCTGATGATCGGCCACACCCCCTACAGTCAGGAGCGGGAATGCCCCCTTGACACGGCGGTAGCTCCCCATACCGGTCGGAAAGTCCATTTTGTCGTCAAAGTGGTCAGGCTCAGTCGAGTCCATCCACCAGCCGTCCATTCCTATGTTGTGAATTTTGGAGAGGTGATTCCAGTAAATATCTCTTGCTTCGGGGCTGTAAGCGTTGTAGACTTTTACGCCTGAGGGGTAGTCCATGCGCGGAGGCCATCCCTCGATGCCGCTCTCGGGCCATGTGGCAATGTCGAATAGTAGGTCTTTCTCTTTCAGTTCGGCAAATGCCTTTGTCATGGGGCCGAACGACGACCATATTGATATGATCATGTGGGCATTCATGTCGTGGATGCTGTCGAGCATAGCTTGTGGGCGGTCGTAGGCGGGATTCATGAATTCCATTGCATTCCAGAGATAGTTGTTCCCCCAGTATTGCCAGTCCTGAATGATGCCGTCAAGTGGGATTCCGGCCTCACGATAGCGCTTGACGACTCCCGTAGGCTCATGTTGCGACTTATAGCGCTCGCGGCTTTGCCAGTAGCCGTAGGTCCAGAGGGGGAACATCGGCACTTCGCCCGAGAGAAAGCGCATCCCGGCTATCACAACTTCCATATCCGTTTGGCCGTCGATTATGTAATAGTCGATTGCGTCACCTATCTCCGAGGTGAAAGTCATGCCATCACTGTTGTCGGTGAAAATGGTGGGTGAGTAGTTATCCCACACAAGTCCATAGCCATTGGATGACTGAATGACCGGAAATCCGTCGTCAAGGTTTCCGGGTAGGAGTCGTTTTGTCGTGCCTCGGCGGGAGAGAATGGAGTCGGGCAGACTTCCCAGGCCGAAAAGAGCTTCCTTTGGCTCGACAGAGAAGGTCTGGCTCAGGGTCAGACCATCGGCATAGGGGTAGTCAGCCGGGGTCATTCGTGGTTGTCCCACCTCAGCGGTCAGCTTTCGGCCTGAAGCTGATTTGAAAGTCAGGCATCCGGTCTTGTTGTCGGCCGTGACCCGGAGTGCGCCGGCATCTATCTCGGTCGTTTTAGATGATTCTTTTAGCGTTATATTGATATTATCATCGGGTGTGGCTATGACAGAAAGACTCTTGGAGAGGGGCTTGTCCTGGTTGGCAGGATACTTTGTTACCCTTACGATTTGAGGTGTAAAATACAGGATTTCAATGTTGACGTTGTCTATTGTAGCTTTGGCCCCATTAGGCGTCCGGTCCCATACTGCCGCTTCTGCTTGCATGAATACGGGCAAACCAAGCGCAATCAGTAATCTCTTTAAGTGATATTTCATGATATAGGATGTTAGGTTGGATATTAATTGCAAATATATGAAAAGTAAACCATTTACAGGAATTGGTGTTGTAATATTAGTAAAACTAAAAGATATGACTATGGATAAGAAAATAAATGGGGCAGGTGACCTCAAGGATCAGGTAAAACAGTTTGAAGACATGGTCAAGGACGATCTGTTGAAATTCCTTCAGCATAAAGGTGCTGTCGATGAGCATGTCCCCGAATGTCCCGATGTCGAGGAGAAGTGGGGCGAGATACTCAAAGCCTACATCCCCGATGGTGCGCGCGAATTTCAAAACTATCCCGTGGTCTCTCTCGGCTGGATGATGCTGATTGGCATGTCGATGGCCTTCTATTGGGATACCGACTGGCAGACCTACTCTGCCAAGAAAAATATCTATGAGGAAATCCGCGACAAGCGTGGCTATGACAATATGGATGAAGAGGTTGTGCAGGGCATCCTCGGCTATGCCGGAGAGGCCGCCGAGAAGGTGACTGAGCTCGTGGCCGAATGTGCATCGCGCGTCTTCGGTAAGCTCAATCATGAGCATGTGGAGCCCGGCACTGAGGCCGCACTCGGCTACTACATTGCGTCACTGCACTCTCTCTATCTCGCAGGTATGGCCATGGAGCTCAACGCCCTCGGCTATCACATGACACCCCTGAATCAGAACTAAGCCGAGACCGTCACTGATCCTGCCGGTAACGTCCGCTGATGATATTCTCAGTCCATTCAGGGTTGTCGAGATACCATCGAACGGTCTTTTCAATTCCCTCCTCGAATTGGAGTGAGGGCTCCCAGCCGAGCTCGCTCTGAAGCTTGCGGGAGTCGATGGCATAGCGCAGATCATGGCCCGGTCGGTCAGTGATGTAGGTGATAAGATGGTCGGAGTGTCCTTCGGGATTTCCGATCAGGCGATCGACAGTGCGGATCAGCACCTTGATCAGATCTATATTTTTCCACTCGTTAAACCCGCCGATATTATACGTATCGGCGATTTTTCCTTTATGGAATATCAGGTCGATGGCGCGCGCATGGTCTTCCACATACAGCCAGTCCCTGACATTTTCTCCCTTGCCATAGACGGGGAGCGACTTCCCTTGGCAGATGTTGGTGATGAACAGCGGTATCAGCTTTTCGGGAAACTGATTAGGACCGTAATTGTTGGAGCAGTTGGTCACGATTGTCGGCATCCCGTAGGTATCGTGATAGGCTCTGACGAAGTGGTCGCTTGAGGCCTTCGATGCAGAGTAGGGGGAGTGCGGCGCATATTTGGTGGTCTCGACAAAGAAGTCTGTGCCATAGGCCATGTGAGCGTCGGCTGATGCGCGTGTCGTGAACGGAGCCTCCGTCCCTTCCGGATGCGTAACTTCGAGAGCTCCATAGACTTCGTCGGTAGAGATATGATAGAAGATCTTACCTTCATATCGCTCGTCGAGCGACTCCCAGTATTCGCGGGCAGCCTGAAGTAGTGAGAGGGTGCCCATTACATTTGTGCGTGCGAATGTGAACGGGTCAGCGATTGAGCGGTCGACGTGGCTCTCGGCTGCCAGATTGATGATGCCGTCAATACAATTCTCGCGAATGACTCTGCGCATCTTGTCGAGATCGGCAATGTCAGCTCGGATGAACGTGTAGTTCGGGCGATTGGCTACGTCTTTGAGGTTATCGAGATTGCCGGCGTAGGTCAGCATGTCTACATTATATATGTTGTAGTCGGGATATTTGTTGACAAAAAGCCTTACCACGTGCGAGCCGATAAATCCGGCTCCGCCGGTTATGAGTATATTACGCTTCATCTGATTTTATTTCTTTGATGCAAGTAGAGAGTGAATCCATCCAGTAGGGGACACGGATGCCGAGTTCCTGCTTTATCTTTGTCTTGTCG
>JAAVFS010000115.1 GCA_014800605.1 Bacteroidales bacterium
TTGTGGAACGGACCTTTTCATGGCTTGAATCATTCAGACGACAAAATAGAAACTACGAATAATTTCTTCACACTGCAAAAGATGTTGCGATGGCAGCATGTGCAATGTTTATGTTACGGTTCGTATAATTCACCTAAAACTCAAATTCATCACAAACATCACTATTTTCATCAATCCGTGGCATATGTTACTATCGACTCGGCCAATCGTCACGCATCTGCGTCCGCTTGTTTCGGTCACGATGGAACCCCATCGCTTCCTCACTGTGCGAACACAGCTGCATAACGATTGGCCGCCTCAGCGTTAACAAATATTGGGGAACGGGGTCTTAGAGTCAGAGATGGCGGAGGTTGCGCTGAAGGGCCGGGAGCTTGATGCGCTTGAGCGATGATCGGCGCAGCAGCTCGGCATAGCTTCCGGGGGTGAGCGCGGCGACCTGCTCGCGAGTCAGTGTGGCGAGCGCCGGACGGAGATGAAACTCGGGGTGCGAGGTCGGTTTCGGCCGGACATTGTGCGGGCATACCTGCTGGCAGCGGTCGCATCCGGCGAGCCGGCCGCCGGTGTGGAACCCGTCGGGGAAGTCGCCTCTATACTCTATCGTCAGATAGCTCAGGCATAGGCGGCAGTCGACTGTACCGTCACCGCGCAGAGCGTGGCCGGGGCAGTGGCGGATGCACTCTCCGCAGCTGTCGCAGATGTCTTGTGGCAACGGCTCAGTCGGCAGAAACGGGTGTGTGGTGACTATCTCGGCCAGGAAGATGTAGCTGCCTACTCCGGGCGCTATGATGAGTCCGTTGCGGCCGCGGAACCCTACTCCGGAGCGAAGCGCCCAGTAGCGCTCGTGGATCGGTGCCGTGTCGACGCAGATGCGGCACTCGGCTCCCCATCGGCTCGCGATCTCGTCGGCTATGGGGGTCAGGATACGGCGCACGATGTCGTGATAGTCGTCGCCATGAGCGTAATGAGCTATCTGCGGGGCATAGGATTGCTGCTCCTCAGGGTGCCAATAACTTATGGCGCACGAGATTACGGTCCGGGTGCCAGGCAGCAGCAGGCGCGGATCGGTGCGGATATCGGGGTAGCGCTCAAGATAGTCCATCCCGGCATGTTGTCCGGCTGCGAGCCACGACTGATAGTGGGCTGACTGCGTGGCCTCGACTGGCTCAGCCTTGGCAAATCCGATCCTGTCGATGCTATGCTCGCGTGCGAGGTCGATGATCGCGCGGCGGTCGGGGTCGTCACATGGGGAGGACGTCAAACTCATATCCTTGCATTTTGAGCCAACGGATGGCGCGTGGAAGTGCATACTTCATGTTGTGCTCGGCCTTGAGGGAGTCGTGGAATACGATGATTGAGCCGTTGCGGACATAGCGGCGCACGTTGGCGTAGACCCTCTGTGGAGAGAGTTTGCGGTTGTAGTCGCGCGTGATGACGTCGTACATGACCAGGTTGTATTTGCTCTTGATCGCCTTGGCTTGGCCACCCCAAAGGAGCCCGTGTGGAGGGCGGAAGAGGGGTGACTCTATCAGGTGGTCGGCCTCGGTGATGTCGCGCATGTATCGGAGGCGGGATGAGTGTAGCCCCTGGATATGGTGCATAGTGTGATTGCCGTAGGAGTGGCCGCGGCGCTTGATCTCCTCGAGGAGCCAGGGGTTGCGGCGCACGTTGTCGCCTACAAGAAAGAATGTGGCCCGGACATTGTGGCGGTCGAGCTCGTCGAGTACCCATGGGGTGACCTCGGGTATCGGGCCATCGTCAAAGGTTAGATACACTACGCGACGTCCCCTCCGCTTCAGGCGCCATAGAGCTTCCGGGAAGAGCAGGCGATAGAGCGAGGGGGGACGTTCGATGAGCATTGCAGTGCTGTTATGGTGTTACTTGGGCTGCTTTGACAGACCAAAGAGATCCTGGCCGGTCAGAGCTGTGATGTCGTAGATGATATCGATATCCTGCTCCTTGAGTTCGGCATCGAGCTGCTCGACATCGCCTCCGCAGTCATTGTAGCTCTGCAGGAGGGTCGAGAGGTGATAAGGCACATAGGTGTCGATAGCCGATACGGGCAGGTCGTAGACAGAGATGGAGTAACGCTGTCCGACCTTGCGGCCTCCTTCACGCTCGATGAGCGACTTCAGGTAGGGGATATAGGCTGCGTAGCGTGTCAGCTCGCCGTGGAGTATATCCAGACCCTGATTGACTACCTTCTGGTCGCGGAGAGCCTCACCGACCGCTACGTAGAGAGAGCCGATACGCTCGCCTATCTGGAATGTGTAGGGCGAGAGGCGTGTGGGGAGCTTCTCCTGCATCAGGTTGAGGATTTCAAGCGACTTGTCGAATCGTTCGCGGGCCTGCACGGAGTCGCCGGCCTCGGCGGCATCAAAGCCTTCGTTATAGAGGGCAGCGGCGAGGTCGTAGAGCGACATGCGGTGTGTCGACACCATACGGCGCACTGTCTCGTCGAGGTAGACGGTCTCGTCATCGTCAAGGTTGTCGAGTCCGCCCCAGCGGAATCGCTCGGTGACGTTGCGATACATCTTGTCGGTATTGACAGCGATGTTTTCCTTGGTGCCGTCGGCTGAGGGTGACGGAGTGACCTGATAGGTCAGGCCGGTGTTGCGCATATAGTTTTCGAGGCCAAGGTAATAGTCGTTGGGGACGGTCATGGCGAAGTAGACAGGTCGCTCCCAGCCGTCGGTAGCCGACTGATTGATATAGTCGAGAGCGAGGATGCTGTTCTGATACATGGCAGGCATGTTCTCGCTTGTCCAGAGGTTGGTCATGAAGAATGAAGAGACAGAGTCTTCAGGGTTGATCACGCCCTTGGCTCTTGCGGCCTCGGCATTAGATGGAATGGCTACAAGATAGGAGGGGAGGGGGGTGTTGGCGTCGTTAGCGTATGCGCTGGCCAGAACATCGGTAGCCGTCATGAGCTTGGGATTCTTGTCGGCTGTGTTGAAGTATCGGAGCTGGAGGCGCTCAAGGGCGTAGTCTTCCGGCTTGGCCTGCATCGGTATTGCGCCGGCATCGTAGGACGGGATGGCCTGCTGATAGGCATACCAGGGTGTGGTCAGATAAGAGAGATTGACCACGCGGACGTCAGTGCGGAAGCCTTCGACCTCCTGTGCATACCACAAGGGGAAGGTGTCGTTGTCGCCGTTGGTGAATATGATAGCGTTGTCGTCAAGGCTTGCCAGATAGTTCATGCCATAGTCGCGGGCTGTATAGCGGCCGGAGCGGTCGTGGTCGTCCCAGGTCTGAGATACCATCTGGAGGGGTACGATCAGGCCAATGACGGCTGCGCAGCAAGCTCCGATGAGAGCTCCGCGGCCTACGATGCCCATGGAGTCGTCGGCGGGATGGCTGACTTTGCGACGGATAGTCATGAACAGGCGCCACAGGGCGGCTACTCCCATGCCAACCCAGATCGAGAAGGCATAGAATGATCCGGCGAAAGCGTAGTCGCGCTCACGCACCTGCATCGGCGGCTGGTTGAGGTAGAGAACGATTGCGATACCGGTCATGAAGAAGAGCATGAAGATGACCCAGAACTGCTCGATTCCGCGCTCGCCGTCCATCGACTGCCAGAGGAGACCGATGATTCCCATCAGGAGGGGGAGCATATAGAATACGTTGTGGCCGGGATTGTCCTTGCCCTGCTCGGCGGGGAGGAGTGACTGGTCGCCGAGGAAGTGGTTGTCAATGAAGGGGATGCCTGAGATCCAGTTGCCGCGATTGAGTTCGCCCTGACCCTGGAGGTCGTTCTGTCGGCCGGCGAAGTTCCACATGAAGTAGCGCCAGTACATGTGGCCAAACTGATAGTTGAGGAAGAATCGCAGGTTCTGAGCGAATGTGGGCTTGCGGACGCTCTGCTTGTTATAATAAGGTATTGGGTTGCCGTCGGCATCCACTACTATGCTTTCAAAGGATGAGGGGAAGTCCTCAAGGCGCGAGTTGCTCCACTTCAGGTACTCCTCGGCATGGCCCGGGGCGGTGCTGTACATTCGGGGGAACAGCATTTCGGGAGCGTAGTGTACCTTCATCGCGCCCTCTTTGGTGACGTATTTGCCACTTCCGTCGGCGGCCTTCTGATAGGTCGGAGCGCCGGTGGTGACGTAGGCCATGGCTGACTGCCCGTCGGCCGAGGGGGTGATCAGTCGGGTGGAGGTGAAGGCCGGCCCCTTGAGTAGTGGGGTGTCGCCATACTGATCGCGGCTCAGATAGGAGGCGAGGTCGAAGACATTGTCGGGGGCATTCTGATTCATCGGGGGATTGGCGTTGGAGCGGATGAGCAGCAGCGCATAGCTTGAGTAGCCGATGAAGATTACGAGGATGCTTGTAGCGACGATGGTCAGGATGCGTATGGGGAGCTTCTTGGCTGTGAAGAGGTAGATGGCCAGAGCCAGGACGAGGATGACGGGAATGGCCAGTCCGCTGCCGATGAAGGGCATGCCGGAGAGGAACACGGTCAGCAGGAACGATATGCGGACCTGCTGCAGGGTGCTCTTGCTATAGCGCTCGCTGATGCGATAGAGTGAGCGGATGCACCAGATCATGACGCTTACGAGGATCAGGGCATAGATCAGCACGCCGAGATTGTAGCTCATGCCGAGGGTGTTGACGCAGAACACTTCAAACTCGCCTGCCACGCCGATGAAGCCCGGCACGAGGCCGTAGAGGATCAGGGCTATTATGACTCCGGCGATGGCGATGGTCAGCAGTGAGCCAAGGAGGGTGGGACGACCCCACTTGCGATAGTAGACCACGAGCGCGATGGCCGGGATGCAGAGGAGGTTGAGCAGATGGACGGCAATAGAGATACCTATAATATAGGCGATGAGGATCAGATAGCGGTCGCTTTCGGGCGCGTCGGCACGATTTTCCCACTTGAGTATCAGCCAGAAGACAAGTGCTGTGCAGAATGATGAGAAGGCATAGACTTCACCTTCGACGGCTGAGAACCAGAAGGTGTCGCTCCAGGTGTAGACAAGCGCTCCGCAAAGGCCTGAACCCATGACGGCGATTAGTTGCGGCAAGGTGAGGTGTGACTCGCCTCGGGCTACAAGGCGCCGGGTCAGATGGGTTATGCTCCAGAACAGCAGCAGGATAGTGCCGGCGCTCAGGAGGGCGTTCATGGCGTTGACCGCTATCGCTGCATGATGGAGGTTGCCACCGGTGAAGTTGATGGCGAAGCGGGCGGCCAGCATGAAGATGGGGTTGCCCGGCGGGTGGCCAACTTCGAGTTTGGCTCCCTGGGAGATGAATTCGGGACAATCCCAGAAGCTCGCTGTCGGCTCGAGGGTCAGCTGGTAGGTGACAGCTGCCACGAGAAAGCAGAGCCATCCGAGCGAGTTGTTTATGATGTTGTAGTTAAAGCGTTTCATGGGCGGGTTTGCTTTATGTGATGTCTGAATTGGGCAGACGGCAGGGGTGGGGGTTACTTAGACTCTTCGGTGGCTGCGAATTCCATCAGGTAGGCCTTGATGAATCCGTCGATGTCGCCGTCCATGACGCCACCCACATCCGAGGTCTGGAAGCCGGTGCGGTGGTCTTTGACGCGGCGGTCGTCGAATACGTAGGATCTGATCTGCGAGCCCCACTCGATCTTCATCTTGCCGGCCTCGACTTTGGCCTGCTCCTCAAGGCGATGCTGCATCTCCTTTTCGTAGAGGATGGAGCGGAGGTGGCGCAGGGCGTTCTCCTTGTTCTTGGGCTGGTCGCGGGTCTCGGTGTTCTCGATTAGGATTTCCTCCTTCTCGCCCGTGTAGGGGTCGGTAAACTGGTAGCGCAGACGCACGCCTGATTCCACCTTGTTGACGTTCTGACCGCCTGCACCGCCTGAGCGGAATGTGTCCCACGACAGGAGTGCCGGCTCGACTTTCACCTCGATGGTGTCGTCGACAAGCGGAGTGACGAATACGGATGCGAACGAGGTCATACGCTTTCCCTGAGCGTTGTAGGGGGAGACACGCACCAGGCGGTGCACACCGTTTTCGCTCTTGAGGTAGCCATAGGCCATGTCGCCTTCGACTTCGATGGTGCATGACTTGATGCCGGCCTCGTCACCCTCAAGTAGGTTGGAGATCTTGGTCTTGTAGCCATGCTTCTCGCAGTAGCGGAGATACATGCGCATCAGCATCGAAGCCCAGTCCTGGCTCTCGGTGCCTCCGGCGCCTGAGTTGATCTTGAGCACGACGCCGAGCTTATCCTCTTCGCGGCGGAGCATGTTGCGAAGCTCGAGAGCCTCGATGCGCTCCATCGTGCGAGCGTAGAGAGCGTCGACTTCCTCTTCGGTCACGAGCTCTTCCTTGTAGAAGTCCATCGAGAGCTGGAGCTCCTCGACGAGATTTTCGACTTCCTCATATCCTTCGACCCATGCCTTGAGATCCTTGATTTTCTTCATCTGAGCCTGCGCCTCAGCGGGGTGCTCCCAGAAGTCGGGGACGTGGGTGCGCAGCTCTTCTTCTTCGATTTCTATTTTCTTGCTATCGATGTCAAAGATACCTCCTCAGCGCCAGCTTGCGCTCAAAAGTCTCTTTTAATTGTTCCTGAGTAATCATGAAATGAACGGTTTATAACTTGGAATGATGCCGAACACCGGCAAATGTTAATTCTTTTCTTTTATTATTAGAAATACAAAGATAATCAGAATATTCGTGATTGGTGCCGTCTGAGGCTTAAAAATTGCGTCAGGGCTTCAAAAATCGTAAAGTTAGTCGCGTAAATTTTGAATTAGCAGGATAAGTCCGTATATTTGCACACTAATATTTGATAAAAACGGCATTTAACGAGTAAAACGAAACGCTTATGCGTGTCAAGATACACCACGAAGGAAGAAATATACTGATAATCGCCTTTATAATCCTTGCGGCCATCAATGTGCCGCTCTGGTTGTGTTGTCGTAATATCATAGCGCTCCCGATCGCTGTCACAGCTATCACGGGTACGCTCTATCTCATGATTGTCAATTTCTTCAGATCTCCCCGCCGACACTTCCATGGCGACAGGAAGAATGTCGTGGTCTCCAGCGCCGACGGCAAGGTCGTGGCTCTTGAGGAAGTCTATGAGCCTGAAGTGCTTAAGTGTAAGTGCATCCAGCTTTCGGTGTTCATGAGCGTTTTCAATGTGCACGCCAATTGGTTTCCGGTCGACGGTAAGGTGACTGTCTCACGCCACCACCCGGGTCGCTTTATGGCTGCCTATCTGCCGAAGTCGAGCACCGAGAATGAGCGTTCGACCGTCGTCATCCGCACTCCCGAAGGGCAGGATGTCCTGATGCGTCAGATAGCCGGCGCTGTAGCACGCCGCATCGTGACCTATGCTGAGCCGGGCGACGATGCCTCTATCGAGGACCATATGGGATTCATCAAGTTCGGTTCGCGAATCGACCTGTATCTCCCGCTCGGCACCGAGATCTTCGTCAATATCAACGACAAGGTGGAGGGTGGCGTCACCACAGTAGCCCGTCTGCACCCCAACAAAGACTAAAATCATGATCAACAAGATAACATCATTCATACCTAACACACTGACATGCTGTAATCTGCTGTCGGGCATCCTGGCCTGCATAGCTGCTTTCAGCGGTCCGGTGGTAGCAGGACCCTTCGGCCTGACCGGCTTCGAGCTCGCGTGGCTCATGATCGTCCTGGCAGCCGGATTTGATTTCTTCGACGGCTTTGCGGCTCGCCTGCTGCATGCCTACTCGCCTATGGGCAAGGAACTTGACTCGCTGGCTGACCTCGTCAGCTTCGGTGTGGCTCCCGGGCTGCTGATGTTTAATCTTCTGCACTGGCTCGGCGCTCCCGTGTGGGTCAGCTATCTGTCGCTCATCATCCCCGTATGCGGCGCCCTGCGTCTGGCTAAATTCAATATCGACGAGCGCCAGACCACCAGCTTCATCGGTCTCCCCATCCCTTCCAATGCCCTCTTCTGGATCGGCTACTCGGCATGGCTGCTCAAGTACGGAGTCTTTGACGACCTCCGCCTGTGGCTGACGGCAGTCCTCATCCCGGCTGTATCGCTGCTGATGGTGTGCGAGCTGCCGATGTTCTCTCTGAAATTCAGCAATATGCGGTGGGCCGACAATAAGATGCGCTTCACGATGATGGCGGTAGCTATCATCCTCCTGATCATTTTCGGAGTGGTAGGCACGGCCTTAGCTGTCGCAGCTTATATTGGTCTGTCGGTCATCGACAACTGTAGCCGTAAGTAAGCCTAACTAATCTACTTATAAGTATTAACGCACTCACTGCCGATGCCATTTTTGACTTTTCTTTTTATATTATTCATAATCATTGTCCTCCCGAAATTCATTCGCGGATTTCTGCTCATGTACCGGCTGCGCAAGCAGGCACGCCGGATGTACGAGCAGATGTACGGTGCTCAGCAGCGTGCCGAGGAGCCTCGCCGCCGCAAAGCCGGATGGTCGCAGCCGATCCATCATCGCAAGAAGATCGATCCGAGTGTAGGCGAATATGTTGGGTTTCAGGAGATTGAGACTGCGGAGATTGTCGCTGAACATACAGACGCCAAGGAGAACACTACCACAACCGTAGCCGTCGAGCAGCAGATCACCGATGCGGAGTGGGAAGAGATTTCTTAGTCACCACTCATGACAATTGAACAAGAAGCCATGCCGAACAGATGTGTCAGCATGGCTTATATATTATGTTATGTGTATGCGGGTTAGTACTGCTCCTGGCTGTTGGGGAAGTCGCTTCTCTTGACGTCGTCGATATAGTGGCCGACAGCATCATTGATGATGGTGGAGAGGTCGGCATAGCGGCGGAGGAACTTGGGGGAGAAGCCCTTGTTGATGCCAAGCATATCGTGCATCACGAGCACCTGACCGTCGACACCGCCTCCGGCACCGATACCGATGACGGGAATTGACACTGACTCGGCGACTTTCTTAGCCAGCTCGGCGGGAATCTTCTCGAGCACGAGGGCGAAGCAGCCGATCTCCTCAAGCATCTTGGCGTCCTCAAGGAGTTTTTTTGCCTCGGTTTCTTCCTTGGCGCGCACGGCGTAGGTGCCGAACTTGTTGATAGACTGGGGAGTCAGGCCTAAGTGACCCATTACGGGAATGCCGGCGCAGAGTATGCGCTCGATCGACTCGCGGATCTCGGAGCCACCCTCCATCTTGACAGCTTCGGCGCCGCTCTCCTTCATGATACGGATAGCTGATGCGAGGGCCTCCTTGGAGTTGCCCTGATAGGTTCCGAAGGGAAGGTCGCAGACCACAAGTGCGCGATTGGTGCCGTTGCAGACGCTCTTTGCGTGGTAGATCATCTGGTCGAGGGTGATCGGTAGGGTGGTCATATTGCCGACCATCACATTGGAGGCCGAGTCGCCCACGAGGATTACGTCGATACCTGCTTCGTCGAGAAGCTTGGCCATTGAGTAGTCGTATGCTGTCAGCATGGCGATCTTTTCGCCGCGTGACTTCATCTCTGCCAGGCGGAGTGTGGTCACTTTGCGCTGATTGTCAGTAGTGTTTGTAGACATTGATTTACATGTTTATGTTGATTTATCCGTGGCAAAATTACAACCTTTTTTATTCAGGTGCAACAGGCGGTCTGATTATACACCTTTTATTCGCCCGAGACGCTCGCGGCGTCCGGAGCGCCAGGCGCGGATGAAGCGCCAGGCATCGCCCGCTTTGTAGGCGCTTGTCGTCAGCCCGAGCACGAGTGCCGGCAACATGAAGCCGAGCATGGCGTTGAGCGAGCGGAGATTTCTCACGCCCCAGGTCTTGCCGTAGTGGTGGTGAAACCAGGCTCCGTTTCTGACCTGATAGAATCGCTTCCAGCGCTTGGCCTTGGTGCGCTCCAGCCATGAGGCGTCGGTAAAGAATTTGTATTTGTCAATCAGAGCCTCCGGAGCGTAGATGATCTTGAAACCGGCCAGGCGTGTACGAAGGCAATAGTCGGTGTCGTCGTAGAATATGAACAGGTCGGCATTAGGATAGCCTATAGCCTCCACTACCTCCCTCTTGATGAAGAGCCCCTCGAAGGCGGCTCCCGATATTTCGGTAGGCTCGGCTACGGGGCGATCCTTCAGGTGTCCGATGGCTGTCTTGGCGAAGGTGTGGGTCAGGTCGAATTCTTCAAATTCGGTGGTGAATATCTCCCCCTCGACGATGCGGCGTGGCACTATTATGCCGGCTTCGGGATAATGCGACGCTGCGATAAGCGCGTCAAGGCATCCCTTGCGTGGGAAGACGTCGTCGTCCATGCACCATATCCGTTCGGCGCCCAGATCGTAGGCTCGCTTCATTCCCGTGGCAAATCCTCCGGCTCCACCGGTGTTGGCATTATGGATGACGTGTAATCGGCTCACACTCTTGGCGGTCTCGTCGAGCCACTCGTGTGTGCCGTCGGTCGAACCGTTGTTGACTACTACTATCTTGTCAAGAGCCTCAGCTTGCTGCAGGCACCCGATAGTGCGCTTGAGCAGGGGGAGCCGGTTGAATGTAACTACTACGGCAATTATCTTCATCGTGAGCGGGATTATTTATTGATCATTGGTATTGTGGGGCGGAAGCTGAGCCCGTCGCGGAATCCATTCTTGACCTCATTCATGAAGATGCCGCGGTGGTCGGGGCGCTTCTTGATGTCCCGGCGTAAGCGTCTGTATTTGAGCCATCCGGAGACAAGACCTCTAAGCAGCCCCTTTTCGAGTCGCTTGGTAGCCACGTAGTTGCGCATCTGGTAGTAGAAGCGGTGGGCCGATTTGGCCGGAGCGTTGTCAATCGTTGCTCCGAGATTTTCGGCGGTGGCGTGGACGACGATGCTCTCGGGGACATAGTAGCCCGGATGACCGGCGCGAAAGATACGCGAGGTGTATTCGATGTCGTCATGCCAGATGAAGAACGCGCCGATCGGCAGGCCGAGAGCTCTGACTACCCGGGCCGGGACGAGCAGGGAGACGAATGTGGCGGCGCGGCACTCCACGGCGCCGGCTCTCAGTCTCTCCATGTTGCTACCGAGAGTCTTGTCGCAGAAGAGCGGGGAGTTCATCTTGTGGATCGAGCCGTCGGTCCACACTACGCGGCTGGCGGCGAAGCCCATGTCGGGGTGCTCGGCGGCTACGCTCATGAGCTGCTCGAGAGCCGAAGGGCTGGGGTGGGTGTCGTCGTCCATGATCCAGACATAGTCGGCGCTCAGCTCGATGGCGCGGCGTATTCCGGCTTCGAAGCCTCCTGCTCCGCCCAGATTCTCGGGGAGCGACAGCAGGTGGATGTCAGGATGCGAACGTGAGATGTCGGCAAGGAAGGCGGCCGTGCCGTCGGTAGAGTGATTGTCTACAACGACAATTTCGTCGACCTTTCGGGTCTGGGCGGCTACGGTGGAGATGCACTTCCTCAGTAGCTCAAGACGATTGTATGTCACGATGACAGCCGTTACCTTCATACATTGTTGGGCTTGCGATATCAGAGGCCCCAGCGGTCGAGGACGAGCCCGATCAGCGGTGCCATATCATAGTATTTGTATTCGGCCAGACGTCCGCCGAAGATCACGTCTTTCTCCTCCGCGGCCAGGCGTCGATACTCGTCAGCCAGCGACTCGTTGCGTGAGTCGTTGACAGGGTAGTAGGGCTCCATGCCGGGAGTGTATTCGCCGGGATATTCGCGCGAGATGACTGTGCGCGGATTGTCGTAGACCTCGTCGCCGAAGCGCTCGAAATGTTTGTGTTCGATGATGCGGGTCCAGGGAGTGGCGCTGTCGGTGTAGTTGACCACCGCATTTCCCTGACAATTTGGGGTGTCGATGACTTCCGTCTCGAAGCGGATCGTGCGCCAGTCGAGGCGGCCGAGGCTGTAGTCGAAATACTCGTCGAGCGGGCCGGTGTAGACCAGTTGTCGGGCGATGCTGCGCCAGTCGGCTTTTATGGACGAGAAGTCGGTGCCCAGCCGGACGTCAGCCCCTTCGAGCAGCCCGTCGATGAGCTTGTTGTAGCCTCCGACCGGTATCCCCTGAAAGAGGTCGTTGAAGTAATTATTGTCGTAGGTGAGTCTCAGCGGGAGTCGCTTGATGATGAATGGCGGGAGGTCGACACATCGGCGCCCCCACTGCTTCTCGGTGTAGTGCTTGATCAGTAGCTCATAGATGTCGGAGCCGACGAGCGACAGAGCCTGCTCCTCAAGGTTGCGCGGGCTCTCGATCCCCCGGCTTCGCATCCGCTCGACAGCCTCCCGGCGCTGCTCATTGAGCCGGCGTTCAGCCTCCTGCGGAGTCTTGACGCCCCAGAGACGGTAGAAAGTGTTCATGTTGAACGGCAGGTTGTAGAGGCCGCCATCCTCGGCTAAGGCTACGGGGCAGTTGGTGTAGCGGTTGAAACGCACGATATCGTTGACAAACTTCCAGACTCGCTCGTCGGAAGTGTGGAATATGTGCGCGCCATATTTGTGCACATTTATCCCCTCTATCTCGCAGCAGTAGAGATTGCCTCCGGGATGATCCCTGCGGTCGATGACCAGACAGCGCTTCCCTGCCAGAGATGCGCATCTGGCAAACGTAGCTCCGTAGAGACCTGCACCGACTATCAGAAAATCATACATATATAAATAACACGTTTTAGTGGAATAGTGTTGTCGCAACTCATTCGCAGTACAAAGTTATAAAGAAAAATATACTTTTACGGCACATCTATCCTTATAAGCTGAAATCTTGAGAGGATGATAAAAAATCTGAGCAAAAACTTGCATACATTGTAAAAAACGCCTACCTTTGCAAACGAACATAAGGGGTATTAGCTCATCTGGCTAGAGCGCGACACTGGCAGTGTCGAGGTGAGCGGTTCGAGTCCGCTATACTCCACCAAAGGCAGATTTGGAAGCGATTCCGAGTCTGCTTTTTCTTTTGATATATTTCAGTTTAATGCTATATTTGGGGTCAGAAGTAAAACCCGGTTGAATTGTTAAAAAACGAACCGAATGTGAAATATTTTTAGGCGCTTAGATTGGAGTTTAGCGCTGTTGTTCTTCGGGAATCTACTATATAACAAGTGCTTATGATGATTAGACTTCCCTAATTCAGTTAGCGATACGCCCATCTATCCCTAAATCTCAGAAA
>JAAVFS010000116.1 GCA_014800605.1 Bacteroidales bacterium
ACCCATTGTCTAAGACTATGAAAACCGAAATAAATAACTCTAAAACAAATACGACTATGAAACTTAACAAGAAAGTATTAGCACTAGCACTCGCAGCATTTGTAGCCACCGGCACCGCAACCATCAGCGCAGCTAACGATGGCGACAACAACAAGCCCTGCACCGAGCAGACTACCTGCAAGAAGGGCGACAAGAAAGAATGTAAAAAAGGTAAAAAAGATAAGAACGGTGAAGGCCGCCACGAAGGCAAAGGCAGAAAAGGCCACGCTAACCTCTTCAACGGCGTAGAACTGACCGCCGATCAGCAGACTGCCATCAAGAATCTCCGCGAAAAACGTCAGTCAGCCGAAAAGAAAGCCCGCGAAAACAACCGCGAAGCCTTCATGACCGAACTTAAGGGCATCCTCACTCCCGAGCAGTTTAAGCAGGTAGAAGAAAATGCCGCAAAGATGAAGGAAGTCCGTGACCTTAAGAGCGAAAAGGGCGACAAAGGCCAGCGTCCAAACAAAGATGGCAAGCCTATGAACAAGCGTCCCGTCCGCAAATAAACAAAACAAAAGACTGATAATTAACAAAATACACTAAACAACGAAAGCAGCCGACACGTGGGTGTCGGCTGCTTCGCATTTAAAATCACTATTTTAATCTATCCGTGATATAAATTACCACTGCCTCGGCCAATCGTCACACAGCTGCGTACGCTTGACCGCCTCTGCATTAACTAATATTGAGGAACGGGATCTTAGATATCGGAGTTCTCGGTCAACGTGCCTGTTGCTCTGCGGTAGTCTGTCAGATAGATGCGGTATTGAGCACGGGCTTCGATCTGATTGCTGTAGGACTGTTGCCACTGCGACTCAGCATCAAGCACATCGGTAATCGTGACTTTGTTGACACTGAAACGCTCACGCACGGCTTCCAGATTTGCCTCAGCCTGACGAAGCGCAACGTCAGCAGTCTCGATCATCGCATAGCCGCTTGAGAGGTTGTTGATAGCCTGGCGTATCTCCAGGTCAATCAGTCGTGTATTCTTCTCAAGCTCGAGGCGTGCGTTGGTCTCCTCAATTCGAGCCTTCTTGACTTTCTTAATGCCTTCACCCCAATGGAACAACGGAATCTTGACGCCTAACATTGCGTTCAAGCCATTGCTAAAGATGTTTTCGTTGATATATACGCTGTTGCCGTCCTGCATCGGCATATTGCCCTTCAGGCGGATGTTGCCGTAGTGAGTATATGCGATCGACAAGCCCACTGAGGGGAGAAAGTCGCCTCTGACAAGGCCAACCTTATGATGACTGGCCTCGACATTCAGATTCAAGAGCTGAAACTCAGGGCGATCAGTGATTGAATAGTCATACATATCAATACGCTCCACGACTATCACGGTGTCGGTAGGCACAATCTCGGTGTCAAATGGCACTCCGATTACGCGGCAGAGAGCCATCCGGCAAAGGTCAGCACCATTGAGGCACTTCTGAAGCTGATACTCGATTTCGCTTTTCTTAGCCTCGACGCGTAGCATGTCGGCCTTGGTCAGAAAGCCCTTAAGGCGACGCATATCCATAGCCTGATAGAGGGTATCCATCTGTGACATATAAGCTTCCACCATCTTCACCTTCTGAAGCACTGCCACATAGGTCCAATAGGCATTGTCGGCGTCGCTGATCGTCTGCATGCGGGTCATACGATACTGCTCCTCGGAGGCTTTTGCTCCGATTTTTGCCAATTTGTTACCGGCCGAGATACGTCCGCCGGTATAGATAGGCTGAGTGAGGCTCAGGCCGGCCATATATGTACCCTTGGTGATGAGCTGGAGGTCGCCGAGATCATAGTTGATAGGGCTATACACCGCTGTCACGTTGCCATCCAGCTTCGGGAGATAGCCTGTCTTGGCCACACCGACATCAAGCCGGGCAGTCTCCATAGAATTTTCGGCACGCTGCACATCCTCGCTTGACTCTACCGCCATCACTCTGCACTGGTAGCCGGAGAGCTCGAGAGGAGTGTTGGCATGCACAGTCATAGCTGCGGCAATCAGGGAAAAGGTCAATATAGAGTGTTTCATTTCTTAACGCGGAAAAAGAGTGAATAAAATAGCGGCAGGAGCATCAGTGTCACGACAGTGCCGACAGCCAGACCGCCGATTATAGTCACCGCAAGCGAGCCATACATCGGGTCGCCCATCAAGGGGATCATACCGACTATTGTGGTGATCGAAGCCAGAAGGACGGGACGCACGCGCGAGACAGTAGCATTGATGAGTGCGTCATATTCAGGCTGCCCCTCCTCAGTGCGTAGGCGGTTGATCTCATCGACAAGCACGATAGAGTTCTTAACCATCATGCCTATCAGACCCATGAAGCCGAGGATGGCCATAAAGGTGAATGGCGTATCGGTAATGAGCAGCATCGGACCGATACCACAGATCACAAACGGGAAACAGATCAGGATCAGGATGACCTTGCGCCAGTTATTGAAGAGCAACAGGAGCACGAGCAGGATTATGATCATCGTCAGGGGCATCATGTCGCCGAGCAGCTTGCGGCTCTCGCTTGAGGTCTCCCCCTCACCTACCCATCTTAGGGTGTAGCCGGCCGGAAGATCGATCTTTTCGATACCCTCTCGGATGTCAGCCTCGACGCTTGCGGGGGTAGCATATTTATTGTTGGGATCCGGGTCACATTCAGCTTCGATTACACGGCGACTGTTGAGGCGCAGGATCTTACCCTCCGACCAGCCGACATTGACGCTGTCGACGACGTTGCCGATAGTAGTCGTGCGGAACATTGTGCGTGCCATCTCGTCCCCCTTGACAGCGCCTGTCATGAGTGAACGGGCATCGACATCAGCTGTGTTGATGTTAAGCATGCTCCACACCGGGATCGAAGTCATATCCTCGATACGGCTGCCATCGGCGTTGCGCATACGGAGGTTGATCGGGATTATCTTTTCCTGTTCGTAGATAACGCCGACCGAGTAGCCTTCCGAGGCTGCCTTGACAGCATTACCGATATCGTTGCGGCTTATGCCAGCACGACGCGCATCCTCTTGAGAGAACTCAAAGACAAGCTCCTTATGGGTCGGGTTCCAGTTATTCTGTACAGAATATTTGTCGACAAGCGGACAAGCCACCATGATACTTTCTGCCTGAGCCGAGAGTCGACGAAGCACGGCAGGATCCGGTCCGCTGAACTCTACTTCGACTGTATGCGATGTAGATATCGAGAAGTTGTATTTGCGGATACGGATATATGCGTCGGGATAGGCATCCCGCAACTGACGGCGGATCTCAGGGATAACCTCCAGGACTGTCTCATAGTCGGCACAGTCGATAATGAGCTCTCCATAGCGGTCGCCGCCGGAGGTCATCGGGCGCACGAAGCAATATCGGGCCGGTGCGCTACCCATGCTGGCTGCCACACGGTCGATCTGAGGATTCTGTGCAGCGAGCTCGCCCATCTCAAGCAGCTGCTGACGCACGCTCTCCGGATTCGATTGCGGGGAGAAGAAGCACTCGACGACAAACTGCTTATAGTCAAAGTCGGGGAAGAAGATCTGTCGCACTCTCGACATACCCATACAGCTGATGACAAAGATGGCGATAGCGACCGTGAGCGCAATAGTCTTATTCTTGACAAGCCACTCGATGATGCGGCGTATTGTCTGGTGCACAACGCTTTCCTTATGCTCCTTGTCGTCATCATGTTTAACGGCCGGAAGCCACGCCTTGGCGCAGACAGGCACTTGCACAAGAGCTAGCACCCAGCTTACAAGGAGGCTGACGCAGATCACGAGGAACAGGTCGCCGGCAAACTCACCGACTGAGCCTGGGGTGAGATAGATCGGGAGAAATGTTGCAGCTGCAATCATTGTCGCGCCGAGCAGAGGGAGAGCTGTATTGCGTCCGATGCGATAGAGGTACTCCTCCTCGCGCAGGCCACGCTTCTTGTCGACGAGTATTCCGTCCATGATGACGACAGCATTGTCCACCAGCATACCCATAGCGACAATAAATGCGCCTAACGATATGCGCTGCAGAGTCGTACCGCAGACTGACAGTATCGGGAATGAGAGCGCCACAGTCAGCACAAGGCCGAAACCGATGATGACGCCACTGCGCCATCCCATTGAGAAGATGAGCACAATGACCACGATCAGCACTGACTCAAGCAGGTTGATCATAAACGATGACATCGCATCGCTCACCTTGTCAGGCTGGAAAAATATCTTTTCGGTGGAGATACCTACAGGCATCTCCTTCATAACCTCTGCAAGCTTCGCGTCGACAGCCTTACCCACATTGGGCACAATAGCGTCATTTTCGAGCGTCAGGCAGACAGCAAGCGCCGGCTCCGAATTGACGAAGAATCCGTCGGTATGAGGTGTGGCGTAGGTACGCTCTATCTGAGCGATGTCGCCCAAACGCACTTTCTTGCCCTCGGGAGTAGTAATGAGCAGGTTGCTGAGATCCTCAACGGTCTTGACACCCTCGGTCACGCGCACTGCGAAGCGGTCATCCCCCTCATTGACAACTCCTCCGTCGACTACCTGAGTCGCTCCCTGGAGTTCCATCATTATCTGAGTCGGCATCAATCCGTTGCGCTGGAGCTGGTCGGGAGTGAATGTGATGTTGATTACCTCATTACGGTTGCCGACGATGTTGACACGCTTTACTCCGTCGACCGTGAGAAGCTCGCGGCGCAGCATGCGGGCATATTTATCGAGCTCCGCGTAGGTGTAGCCATCACCCTTGAATGCATAGAAGAGGCCATAGACATCCATCATGTCGTCAATCACAATCGGAGTCATGCACCCCTGGGGCAGCTTCATAGCGGCATTGTTGACCTTGCGGCGAACCAGGTCAAACTGCTGCTCGATAGCATCCTTCGAGAGCTCTTTGACAAACTTTATTGTGAATGTCGCGCGTCCGGATATACACTCCGTGCAGATATCATCGACATTCGGCAGTGTCTGGAGCTCGGCCTCCATGACCTGAGCTACGTCAAGCTCTACTGTGTAGGCATCGGCACCGGGATAGATCACAGCCACCATAGCCTGCTTGATAGGCACGGCAGGGTCTTCGAGCTTTGGCATCTTCATATAAGACAGTGAGCCTATTATGAGGATACCTACCATGAGCGACCAGAAAAGTGTCGGCCGCTTCATAAAGAACTTGGCGATTGGCGTCATAACAGGTTACCGATATTAGTGTCTGACTCTGTGATGAGGACATTGACCTTCTCGCGGTCATGCAGCGAATTGACGCCTGCGCGAACTATCTGCTCTGACCCGTTGAGTCCGGAAGTCACTATCGCATCGCCGGCAGAGGCCTCCTTGACAGTGACTACGCGGCGGCTGATAGTCGAATCCGGCTCAAGCACCCAGACGCAACTGTTTCCTTCGTAATTGAAGATAGATCGCATGGGCACCTTACAAGCCACTTCGCCATCTGACGAGTTGGTAGTGACTACGACATTGACTGTCATGCCGGAGGTCAGCGAGCCACGCTGATTGTCAGGCACACGGAGTCGCATCGTATAGAGCTGATTATTGTCGGCTTTGGGTGTGATACTCATCAGCTGGAGCGGGCGCTCCACGCCATCCTTATCGTGAGATGCGAATGATACGAACTGATCACGACGAGTGTACTCTCTGACGGGAAGGTCCACAATGACTTCGAGCAGTCCATCGTCCATGATTTCCAGCACAGGTGTACCGGCATCCACTATCTCGCCTTTTTCAAAGTTGACCTTTGTCACATAACCTGAGACAGGGGCGTAAAGCTTGGTATATTCAAACTTCTTCTTGTTGCGCTGCAGCTCCAGACCAAGCTGTTCGAATCCTGAGGAGGCCTGCTCCCACTCGCTCTTGGAGACATTGTCGTGTTCATACAGATACTGTACACGCTTGATCTCCGAAGCTGTCTGGTCATATTTCACCTGGAGCTGCTTGAGTCCAAGCGCATATTCCTCATCATCGAGCTGTGCAAGAAGCTGACCTGCCTGAACGCGATCACCCTCCTTGACTGTAACACGCGCGATTTCACCGGGGGTCTTGAATGCGGCGCTCACGGAGCGGTTCTCCTCAACGACGCCGACAAACTGACGGGCTCCTTCGCCACCGACTGATTCCACTGAAGTAACAAATACATTATGGATTGTATCTACTGCTGAAGCGGAGTCAGCAGCCTTTTTATCGCCGGAGCTGCATGAAGCTACCAGCACTGACAGGATCACACCTGCGTTTAAACGTGATATTGACATTAAGATTATTCGCGAATAGATGAAATATTCATCATTAAAAATTTCAAGTCACAAAATTAGGATATAATTCCGATATATAGAAGTTTTCATTCTTAAATATACAAAAAGAGTGTCCTAAACAGTCGGGACACTCTCTATATTAAATATGCGTTCGTTATTTCTTGATACCGTCGCGCTCGAGCAGTGCGTCGATTGTCGCATCATGACCGCGGAATCGGCGATAGAGCTCGGCAGGGTTTTCTGTACCACCGCGACGGAGGATATTGTCGCGGAAGCTGCGCGCTGTCTCCTGGTTGAAGATACCGTCTTCCTTGAATTTCGCGAATGCATCGGCGTCAAGCACCTCAGCCCACTTATAACTGTAGTAGCCGGCTGCATAACCTCCTGAGAAGATATGCGAGAACTGGGGCGACATCAGAGTGCCCTCAACGGGCGCAAAAACCTGGACAGGCTCCATGACTGCTGCCTCAAAAGCTACAGCATCCTCGACGGGAGCTTTGGTGGTGTGCCAAGCCATGTCGGTATATCCAAAGCCGAGCTGACGCATACACTGATAGGCAGCTCCATGCTGTGCAGATGCGATGATCTTATCCACATATTCCTGGGGGATAGGTTCGCCGGTGAGGTAATGCTTAGCCCATCCATCGAGGAATTCTTTCTCAGTCAGATAGTTCTCATTAAACTGCGATGGAAGCTCCACAAAGTCGCGATAGACAGCTGTACCTGAGAGCGACTCATATTTGCAGCGGGTCAGCAGGCCATGGAGTGAGTGGCCGAACTCGTGCAGGAAGGTCTCAACCTCGTAGGGGGTCAGGAGCGAGGGTTTGTCAGCTGTAGGCTTGGTGAAGTTCATCACGATCGACACTAAGGGGCGCACATCATTACCATCAGCATCAATCTTCTGATCGCGGAATGAGGTCATCCACGCTCCGGGACGCTTCGACGTGCGGGGGAAGAAGTCGGTATAGAGCACACCGAGATATGTGCCGTCGGCATCGTTGACCTGATAAGCTTTTACATCGGGATGATAGCCTTCGATATCCTCACGCGGGGTAAAAGTGACGCCGTAGAGTTTAGTAGCGAGGCCAAACACACCATCGACCACATTGTTAAGCTCGAAGTAGGGTCGCAATTCCTCTTCGTCGTAGGCATACTTTGAGCTTTTGAGCTTATTATTATAATATGAGTAATCCCAGGGATTGATGGTCACGGGGTGCCCCTCGAGTTCAGAGGCAAACTTTGTCAGCTCGGCCATCTCTTCTTCCAGGGCAGGACGATAGGCATCACGAAGCTGATCAAGCAGCTTATAGACATTGGCAGGATTTCCGGCCATAGTGCGCTTGAGCGACTGGTCGGCATAGGTTTCAGAACCGAGGAGATTAGCTATCTGACGGCGAACCTCAGCGATACGGGTCATAACCTCAATATTGCTATATTCGCCCTTCATGTTGCGGCCCGAATAGAGGCGGTACATCTTCTCGCGGAGATCCGGACGCTCGCTATATTTCATAAATGATATATAGGTCGGAGCTGCGAGGGTGAAGAGATACTCTCCCTCCCGGCCTTTGGCAGCAGCCTCGGCGGCAGCCTCAGCTACGAGGTCGGCAGGCAGACCGGCAAGGTCATCAGCTGTCAGCCAGATTTCATAGGTATTCAGCTCCTTGAGCACATTCTGGCCGAAGCGTGTTGTCAGCTGAGAGAGCTCCTGCTGAAGCTCCTTGAATTTCTCACGATCTTCGCCCTGCAGGTTGGCGCCTGAGAGAGCGAATGACTCGTAGGTCTTGGTCAGAAGCATCTGATCCTCGGCGTCAAGGTCAAACTTATCACGGTTTTCGTAGACCTGCTTTACACGCTCCCAGAGTGGCTCGTTGAGAATGACATCTGTAGAGTAAGCCGACAGCTTGGGAGAGACACGCATCGACAGATCCATCATCTCGTCACTGCTGTTGGCTGAGACAAGATTGAAAAAGATATTGACAGCGCGATTGAGGTCACCGCCCACTCGATCGAGAGCCACGATAGTATTCTCAAAGTCAGGCACCGAGCGCTGGACCGTGATGGCATTGATCTCCCGGCGCGCCTCCTCGATACCACGGTCGATAGCCTCTTCATAAGCAGCTACGGTAAACTCGTGAAACGGAGGTGTATCCAGCGGAGTATCAAAAGGCTTTAGCAAAGGATTTTGAGCGTTAGTCATAAGTGCGGCAAAAACTGTAAAAATTGTTAGTATTGTTTTTTTCATAAGTGAGATTGGTTTGAGAGTGTAAAGTTATAAAAAATTCATCACAGACGATAATAAGAGCTAAGAGATATTCGTTATAAGAATGTAATTCATCACAAAATATCATAAACTATCCTGCCTATGGATAAAACTTCTACTCCACAAATCTCCCCATCATCAGCCATGACCGAACGCGGGCGCAAACGCCCGTCAGCGATTACCCTTGCTATCATTCGCCAGTTTGCCCGCAACTATCATGTCGAGCAGCAGCTCAATCAGGCGGTCAACAGCGTGATACTCAACTAACCCGTCGGCCTTAACAAACAAGTTAAGCCCCCCGAGAGAAATCGCAAGCAAAAAATTTGCATAGATTAGTCAAAATCATTACCTTTGTGGCCGATTTAACAAATAACCAATTTACTAACAACAATGAATCACTACGAAACCGTTTTCATTTTAACTCCCGTTTTGTCTGATGCTCAGATGAAGGAAGCGGTAGAAAAGTTCACAAATGTGCTGACAGAGAGCGGCGCAACTATCGTGAACGAAGAACTCTGGGGTCTTCGTAAGCTCGCTTATCCCATCCAGAAGAAGTCAACAGGCTTTTACACCCTGGTAGAATTCGATGGCGACCCGACCCTCGTAAAGAAACTCGAAACCGCATTCCGTCGCGACGAGCGCGTACTTCGCTTCCTCGTATTCCGCAACGACAAGTTTGCCGCTGAATATGCAGCTAAACGCCGCAGCCTCAAGGCATCCAAAACTAACGCACCTAAAGAAGAAGTAAAGGAGGACTAAGACATGGCACAGGCACAATCAGAAATACGTTACCTCACACCCCTGTCAGTTGACGTTAAAAAGAAAAAATACTGCCGTTTCAAACGTAGCGGTATCAAATATATCGATTACAAGGATCCCGAGTTCCTCAAGAAATTCCTCAACGAGCAGGGCAAAATCCTTCCCCGCCGTATCACCGGAACTTCTCTGAAATTCCAGCGTCGTGTAGCTCAGGCCGTTAAACGTGCTCGCCACCTCGCTCTCCTCCCCTACGTAACCGACTTAATGAAATAATCCATAAATCCAAGGAATTAGTTATGAAGATTATCCTTAAAGAAGACGTTCATGGCCTTGGATACAAGGACGACGTTGTCGAAGTGAAGAACGGCTATGGCCGCAACTTCCTTATTCCCACCGGTAAAGCAATCATCGCTTCCGAATCAGCTCTCAAAGTTCTCGCTGAGAACCAGCGCCAGCGCGCTCACAAGCTCGCTCAGCTCAAAGCTGATGCTGAAGCCCTCGCAGCTTCTTTGGCTGATGTAGCTCTCACCATTGGCGCTAAAGCAAGCTCTACAGGCACCATCTTCGGTTCTGTCAACAACATCCAGATCGCCGAAGCCCTCGAAAAAGCAGGTCACAAAGTTGACCGCAAAGTCATCGCACTCAAGCAGCCCGTTAAGGAGCTCGGTCAGTACGTGGCTACTCTGAAACTCCACAAGGACGTTTCAGTTGAAATCCCCTTCGAGGTGGTTGCTGAATAATCAGCCCCTTTTTCATCCCTAAATACACTTTAGGGATCTCTAAATCCCCTCCAGAGTTGTTGTGCGCGAGCATAGCAACTCTTTTTTTATCCCCCTTACCACGGTATATCAGCCAATCGACTCTCTCATCAGCTCGCAATCTCCATCATCGAGCAATCACCTTTACGCTCGTCAATAGCCGGAAATTGCAAGAATACACACTCTTTTGATATTGGAACTCGCACGAAACCCTAATAGAAATGGCAGGAATAATTGATTTGAGAAATGCTGCGGTACTCGCACAACAATCCATAAGTGACGGGAGCCGGTTGTGGGTAAATAGCATGGATTCAATGTGTACGAACCTACATTAGCCGACAACTAACCGCGATCCATCAGTTTTCCGCAATTCATTCTCTGTCATAAATCCGTATAGATGAGAATTTATTGTTAGATTTATGACATGAAATCACGGTCACAGCAACGGACAAGGCTTTCTCAATTAAAATAGTGCATGAAAAAGTCTGTGGGATGCGTGTAGTTGACCATGTATCCGTGATTCATTTTATTTGATATGAACTAATACGCAGACTATTACAACGAACGAGTTTATTCGGTTACGCCTAACGGCAATACTATCTGCAAGATGCAGGATTTTTTTTGACTCCTAAAAATACCATTAATATGGTTTCTCCTTGGATGCGGGAAGAAAACGGCGTTGGCGATTTGATTGAGTCCATGACCGCCTGAGAATTTGAAACATTCGGCAAACAATGGGTGTGGAACAATACTTCCAACGATGCCGAACGGCAAAAACACTCATGGCGCAATTGTATCAAATGGTTATATTCAAGAAAACATTGCGTAATAATCTAACGATTCACGCAACAAACGTCGTCACCGTTCCGATTACTTTTCAATATCATTTGTGGATTCTTCCGCAGGGGTTAACGGCTACTACATGTTTGAGCTTATGTCGGTGAATTTGCCGACATCCTCCGGGGTGAGAGTGCCCTGCAAGAGCACTGCCGTCACTTCATACGGTTCTATTATCAAAATCAGATATTCATTCTCACCTGACGGGGCCTTCCATGCATACAGATTAATCTTCTCAGTCCCGTCCCTAAATGACAGCATCTCCTCATAGTAGCGGTGGCTACCGAGATAGTTGAGCACACGGGCCTCTACCTCTTTGAGCTTGTCTTCATCAGTCACCGTCACAAACTCGACCTGATTCAGCTTATCTGCGAGAGCCTCAAAATCGACCATTTCCGTCGGCATCTGCGATAAAAATCCCATCATCTGCTTCGTGATGGTGATCGTGGTTACCCCTTCGATATTCGAACACATTTTTGCCAGTCCGATAGCCTTGGCAGGTATGACGGCTGCCAGCATTAGACCTATGACAAAAGACTTCCGTTTCATTGTCTCCTCAATTAGTTATATCCATTACCCGACATCTCCTCGCCCTTCTGAAGAGTGCGGGCAAGCAACTCCACAGCGGCAATAGTCTGCTTCTCGATCTGCTCCTGAGAGAGATCCGATCCTGTCAAATGACAATAGTATTGTGTATCATCTGTCGGAGCTATAGGCGCGACCTCGTGATGCAGAGTCCTGACAATGGTTCCGACTCCAAGTCCTACCACGGCAACTGCGGCTACCATCTTGGCCCAGCGTCGCAACGGCGACATCTTGGGGCGGACGCTCTGCCGGTCGATCATCTTGATAAGCGACTCTTCCAGCCCCTCCGGGATAGCAGCCTCGGAGAGGGAGAGAAACAGCCGGCGGTCAGACTCAAGTTCTTCCGGCACGGCTGGAGTCTCTGCAAAGTAAGCTGACAGCTCACGCTCCTGAGCCGGAGTAGTCTCTCCACGATAGAAATCATCGAGTAGCTGCTTGATATGTGTTATATCGTATTTCATAACTTACAATTTTCAAAATGTTTTCTTAATGCGGCGCGAGCTCGCGATAGGATCGTACGGGCATTTCCGGAAGAAATATTAAGCGTCTGCTCTATCTCGCTCATCTCGCACCCTTGGAGGTCGCGCATTATCAGGGCGTCACGCTGTGCCGGCGGCATTGTCTCAATATAATCAACAAGCATGGTGACTCTGTCGCGCGACTCCACGGCCTCTGCCACATCCTCGCCGGAGGTCCGGGCAGCCTGATCAAGATCTACCGACGGCTTGCGCTGTCTAAGCTGTGAAATACAGTAGTTGCGCATTGACATTGTGAGAAATCCACCGAGATTCTTATTGATCTCAATCGTATCGCGCCTTTCCCACAATCGCAAATACAGCTCCTGGACTGCATCCTGCGCCTCGGCATGATCGCCAAGAATCCTCAAGGCGAGCAGATAGAGCCGTCGATGGTGCGGTATTAATACCTCTTTGAATGTTGATGCGTCAAGCATTATAAAGTCTTTTTCTAACTCTATGACGCATCCGGCACCCTCTATGTTACACTCGATCCACAAACTTTTGTCACTTTTTACTGATTTTCTTCAAATCCTCCACGAGAAGGTGGGCTGCTGTCGGGGCTGCGGGTGTTGTGCCGAGTGCGGTCTTCATCCGTTTATATCCGGACAGCATCTGCGCCCTCCCCTCCTCTCCGGGCAAAATCTTGCACAGCTCGCCGTCGACGCTGTCGACCGTGCAAAGATGCATCAGCAGCTCGGGCACGATGGCCTCGCCGGCTATCAGATTTGGAAGAGAGACGTAGGGAATCTTGAGTAGCTTCTTATACATATTATAAACCAGACGGGAGCCTCCATGTCGGAAGCATACCACCTGAGGAGTCTCCAGCAGGGCAGCTTCGAGAGTAGCAGTGCCGCTTGTGACCAACGCCACATCAGCCACGCCCACAAGTTCGAACGTCGCACCGTGCACGACGGGCAGAACCGTGATCTGCGAATAAAGCTGATCCGACACATTGGGCGCGCCGGCTATAACCGCTTGAAAATCCTTATGACGGGCAGCTACCTCGGCCATGATCGCGAGATTATTTTTTATTTCGCTCACACGGCTGCCCGGCACGAGAGCCATGATAGGTTTTTCAGGATCAAGGCCATGAAGGCGTGCAAACTCGACACGCGACGGGAGCGATGCGCGCTTCATCTCGACCTCCTCAGCCGAGGGATTGCCTACGTAGTCTACCTTATAGCCGTGGCGCCTGCTGTAGAAATCGACCTCAAAAGGCAGGATGGAGTACATCCGGCGCACATACTTCCTAATCTTCTTGACGCGTCCTTCCTTCCAGGCCCATACCTTTGGAGAAATATAGTAGTAGACCGGAATACCGTGCTTGTGGGCATGGGCTGCCAGACGGAGATTGAATGAAGGATAATCTACAAGAATGACCGCATCCGGTCGCCCAGCGTCAATGGCCCCTAAGGCCACTGACAAGTTGTGACGCACAGCGCCAAGATGCCTGACTACATCGACAAACCCCATAAAAGCCATATCCTTATAATGTATGAGCGGCTTGTGGCCGGCGACTTCTGCCATCATCTCACCACCCAAAAAGACTATCTCGGCAGTCGGATCCTCCCGCTTTATCGCGGCTATCAGATACGAGGCGTGGAGGTCGCCAGAAGCCTCTCCGGCACATATAAAGTATTTCATAATCCTACAATCTTTATCGCGTCAATCAAGGCATGATTGGTCGACATATTCATATTTTCATTTTCAGGTTCGAAAGAAATCGTCACGAGGTGAGTTCCCTTTTCAAGTTTGACATGCTGAGAGGTAGACCATCCCCAGTCATTCCAGTTACCCTCGCCTCGCTGCGGCATCACGACTGCTCCGACACGCTTGCCGTCGACGTTCAGTGTGCGCACAGCGGTTTTATTTTCAGTATAGACAGAGCCATTACCATTGGCGTAGCGAAGGGTGATAACATAATCTCCGTCACGGTCAACGGTGACCGGCACATCAATGTTGCCCGTAGTATGGTCGGTCTCAACGAAGCCATTTCCACTATATCCTGCAATTGGTTCTTCAGCCGGATAGGCCACCTCTGGCGATTGCATCACGGCAGCTTCTCCAGGCATCTCGATCAGCATGACCTTGCGAGTTGAAAGCGGCTCAGAGGCAAACGACTCAGTACCATCCGCCATGACTGCGATCAGCTGATATTCACCCGGCACGGAAGCATCATAAGTGGTAGTGCGCGTTCTGGCCACTCGCCTGCCGTCGATAATCACCTCATAATGATCTACATCACCTATGGGGTTCCATTCGAAAATCGATCCCGAAAGACGGGTCATCGGAGTGACAGGAGCCTTTTTGTTAGCGACACGATTGACCTTCATCTCCGGTAACTTATTGTCAGCCATCACGATATCCACGCGATGGCGTCCCTTTATGTCGCCGCGGACAAATGGCCCTGTTTCGCGGCCATCCACCTTGAACGACTTGATCTCATCGCCATAGCCGGAAATCGTGATGTCGAGTATTGCATCGCGATAGCGGAATCCGGTGAGAGAGCGGTCGGCAGCAAGCGCTTCCGGCACAAACGGGTGGAAAGCAAGGCCATCCACCTCAAAATTGATACCGAACAGAATCTTATGAGTCAGAGCGATATTACCAGCCAGACACCATAGCATATTGCTCGAGTTGAGCTCCGTAGCGATGTCACCGTTGTCGAGTACAAAATTCTCCTTGTTAGTGCAGAACAGTGCCGCCGGACGGAACACTGACCCGACAGCCTCCATCACTCCCTGCTCATTTCCGACTTTTGCATTTGCCATAGCCCACCAGGAGGCGACCCATGGCCAGAGAGCATTGTTGTGATACGGTGGCATATCAGCTATCTGAGGGTAGAAGATACCGACACCAAAGGGGGTTGTAGGATTGTTCTCCGTGATCAGTCGCGCACGTTCCGGCGACGCTATATTCCAAAGGATGGCCAGCGATTCGCCCAGGGTCTCGGCGCGCGGATTAAGTATCTTGTAATCACGGCCATATCGATACATCGCATAATATCCCTTGTCAGGCATCCAGAGATATTCATTTATTGCATCGGCAATCGACTGTGCGCGCTCGGCATAAAGCGCCGATTCACTTATATGCCCCAGTTCGCGAGCGATATCTGCCAACACCCGGAGCGCCTTCACATGTACGACCGAAGTGTTGAGAGTCTCACTCTGAGCTATGTCGGCCGTCTGCATCCAGCGGGGATGACTCTGCTCGCGCCAGTCGATGAAGGATGTCTCACCTCTGACCAGCCCTGAAATCTCGTCGATAGCGACCAGCGCGTCATCGTCGAGCGAGCGCTTTATGACGGGGTAGATATATTCAAGCCACTTGCGGTAGCCCGTAGCCTTATATACTTCATAAGCAGCTATCGTCCAGATCTCACGGTCGGTAGATATCGGCCATGCCCCTCCGCTCCCCGTGTCCTGGATGATGCGCCCCTTGGAGTCGACTTTTCTCATCAGGGAGATTCGAGACGCCTCCGGCTGCAGGTAGGCCATCGACAAGAGGATAGAATAGCTGACATCACGAGTCCACACTCCACCCCATGCAGCTCCTGTGCGGAGCGTCGTGTCAGGCTCGACGGCATTGACCATCTCGTCAAGGCCCATATTGTATATAGCCTGATGCATGACATTGGGAGTAGACAGGGCGGGATAGTCGGAAATATCATTCTTAAGCCTCCATTCGGGCTCGATGCCCATATAGTAGCCCGGCTTGGCATGATATGTCGACACAATCTGTCGAGGAGAGACGGCTATCGCTTCATACTCACCCTGGGTCACAGTGTCGCCATGCCACGAATAAGCATCTGTCTGCACGATCACCTGGGCGGCCAGACTCGATGGGATCAGTGCTGACAGACCGAGAATCATTGAGGTATATTTCATATTATTATCGGAAATTTATATCTTTGTATCTTCAAAGATACTGCAAATCATAATAAGCCAATAATTGCATTATAATTAAAATATGTTAAAACGACTCTCAGCAATACTGCTCGCTGCCAATATATGCAGTCTGACATCATTTGCTTGCACAAGCCTTATCGCCGCCCGCGGAACCACAGCCGATGGAGCTGTCTTGATAACCTATGCCGCCGACAGCCACAACCTCTTCGGTGAGCTCTACTCTCAGCCTGCTGCCAAGCATAAAAAAGGGGCGATGCGTAAAATCTACGAATGGGATACCAACAAGTATCTCGGCGAAATCCCCGAAATCGAGCAGACATATGCAACTATCGGCAACATGAACGAGCACGCGCTCACCATCGCCGAGAGCACCTGGGGCGGTCGCCCCGAACTCGAAGGGTCCGGCATGATCGACTACGGCTCGCTCATCTACATAACCCTCCAACGCGCCAAGACAGCACGCGAAGCCATCGACGTGATGACCGACCTCGTCAATCGCTACGGCTACGCCTCAAGCGGCGAGTCATTCTCCATTGCCGACCCCGACGAAGTCTGGATCATGGAGCTCATCGGCAAGGGCAAGGAGAATCCCGGTGCAGTCTGGGTGGCACGCCGTGTGCCTGACGACTGCATATCAGGCCACGCCAACCACTCACGCATCCATACCTTCCCCCTCAACGACCCCGAAAATACCATTTACGCTCCCGACGTAATCGAGTTTGCACGCACAAAAGGCTATTTCAGTGGCGACGACAAGGACTTCGACTTCTCACGCGCATACGCCGAATACGACTTCGGCGCACTCCGTGGATGCGACGCCCGCGTGTGGTCCTACTTCAATCGATTTGCGCCCGACATGGACGAGTGGCTCCCCTGGATCAACAATGCCGATGGAGAACCGATGCCTCTCTGGGTCAAGCCTGACAAAAAAATCACAGCCAACGATATGAAATGGATGATGCGCGACCACTTTGAAGGCACACCGTTTGATATGACCAAGGATGTTGGTGCCGGCCCCTACGCTGTCCCCTACCGTTGGCGCCCGATGACCTTCACTGTCGACAACGCCGAATATACCCACGAGCGCGCTATTGCCACACAGCAGACCGGCTTCTCATTCGTATCGTCAATGAATCAAGCTCTTCCGCAGCAATTGCAGGGTCTGCTCTGGTTCGGTACTGACGATGCCAATACCTGCGTCTATATCCCCATATTCTGTTCGGTCACTCGTGTACCCGAGCAGCTTGGCCATGGCGACACCAACACTCTCGACTGGACCCGCAACTTCTGGGTAAACAGCTATGTAGCCAATCAAGCCTACAACCGCTACTCCCAGATGATTCCCGACATACGCCGCATACAGTCGTCACTCGAAAACAGCTTTGATCTCCAGGTCAAGGCCCTCGAGACCCGCGCCAAAGGCATGAAGCCTCGCGACATAGCCAAGGCCGCCCAGCAGCTCGCCGACAACTCGGCAGCAAAAGCTACAGCCGACTATAAAAACCTCGGCGACTTCCTCTTCGTGAAATTCATGGACGGCAACATCAAGAAACAGGCTCCCGACGGCTCCTTCCTCCGCACCGAAGAGGGAATCCCCGCCTACCCCAACTTCGGCGGATATGACGATCCCCGCTATTTCGAGAACATCGTCCGCGAGACCGGCGACCACTTCAAAGTTCACCCAGTCAATCAAGGCAAATAATCCAAATGCGCACCGACGAACAGCTTTCCGGCGTGACCCTTCTGGGCAACACCGGAACAAAATATCCATCTGAATATGCACCCGAGGTGCTTGAGACATTCATCAACAAGCACCCCGACCGCGAATACATAGTCACATTCACATGCCCTGAGTTCACCTCGCTCTGTCCGAAGACCGGCCAACCCGACTTCGCCAAAATCATCATCAACTACATACCTCGCGAGCGGATGGTGGAGAGCAAGAGCCTCAAGCTCTACCTCTTCTCATTCCGCAATCACGGCGACTTCCACGAAGACTGCATCAACATCATCCTCAACGACTTGTGGGATCTGATGTCGCCCCATTATATCGAGGTAAAAGGTATCTTCACCCCACGAGGCGGTATTGCTATCTACCCCTTCGCTGCCCGCGGCGACGAGGAACATCAGTGGCTTGTCAAGGACCGACTAAAATCAGCCCTGCTTGATTCATTTTAAGCACATATTACTTACCGCTTTGCTCGTCGGAGCAGCCACGCCGGCTATCCGACCCTGCACATCGTGCATCTCGACTCGCAACACACCCATACTCTGGAAGCATCGCGACACGGGGGCACCGCATAACTTCCTGGCGAATCATCCGGCGACAGACTCCACCTACGAGTATATCGCTCTACACAATCAAGGTGACACGCTCGGACTTGAGGCATGGATAGGCATGAACAGAGCCGGACTGGCCATCATGAATACAGCATCATATAATCTCGCACCCGACACAGCCACTCTCAAGGATCGCGAGGGGATAATCATGACGCTAGCCCTTCAGCACTGCGCTACTGTCAGCGACTTCGCCCGGCTGCTCGACTCTCTTCCCCGCCCACTGGGCGTGCAAGCCAACTTCGGCGTGATCGATGCCACAGGCGAAGCGGCCTACTTCGAAACCTCCGGCCACCATGCGACACGCTTCGATGTAGACCCGCAGACTACGATGGTCCGCACCAACTACTCACACTCAGGCAGCTCGTCCGGTCGACTTGGCGTAGCTCGCGAAAAAGTGGCACGCCTCTATCTCGACAATCGCACCGACCTCACACCACGATATCTGACCGACACCCTCTCAAGTTGCTTCTACGACATATCGACTTCAACAGATATCTTGGCTGGAAGTGACACTATCGTTCCCGACAAGGGAGACTATATCCCCCGATATATCTCGACCGCATCCATCGCTATCGAGGCCATTTCCTCCCCCGACGGCGACGGCTCGCACTACGTGATGTGGACCCGACTCGGCTATCCACCGACATCCGAGACCTATGCCGTCACATTCGATTCCATCCCCGACGCGCTTCTCCCCGATAGAGCCGGAATCACCCCGGCCGAACTTAAAGCCGATAAAGCCAAAGCAGCCATCTACCACCGGGGCAAAAGCGGCAAATACCGCCTCATCGACACTAGCCGACTCAAGAAACCAACTCAACACTAAGCAGACAGAATCATGTCACCGATACTCACCACCCTCATCCTCTTAGTCATCTCCAACATATTCATGACCTGCGCATGGTATGGCCATCTCTCGCTCCAGAACCGTGGCATCTCGACATCATGGCCACTCTATGCCGTGATCCTCTTCTCGTGGGGCATCGCCCTGCTCGAATACTGCTGTCAGGTGCCTGCCAACCGCATCGGCTTTGAAGGCAACGGTGGTCCGTTCTCACTGATGCAGCTGAAAGTCATGCAGGAAGTGATCACACTCGTCGTATTTGTCATCTTCAGCATGCTCGTCTTCGAGGGATTCACCATCCGTTGGAATCATATCCTGGCTTTTATCCTGCTGATAGCCGCCGTCTGGCTGATATTCATGAAGTAAACCCGATTATTCACGCTCTTTACAAGAGACATATTTATATATAAAATGCCCCAATTGTCACACCGAGGCGAGATAATGCCTGCATCGCCTATCCGCAAACTTGTACCTCTGGCCAACGCTGCAATGGCTCGCGGAGTCAAAGTCTATAAACTCAACATCGGCCAACCCGACGTCCCGACTCCCGAAGAAGCCTTCAAAGCGCTCGCCAAGATCGACCGCAAAGTACTCGAATACAGCCCCTCAGAAGGAATCCGTTCACTTCGCCAGAAGCTTGAGCAATACTATCACAAATTCAATATCAATGTCGGTGCCGACGATATCATCGTGACCACCGGCGGCTCTGAAGCCGTCCTGTTTGCCTTCATGGCATGCCTTGATCCGGGCGATGAGATCATCGTGCCCGAACCTGCATACGCCAACTATATGGCATTCGCCATCTCGGCCGGAGCCAAGATCGTCACTGTCCCCTCTTCGATCGAGGATGGATTCGCTCTCCCTCCGATCGAGGCATTCGAAAAACTGATCACGCCCCGAACCAAAGGCATCCTTATCTGCAATCCCAACAACCCGACCGGCTACCTCTATACCCGCCGTGAGATGATGCAGATTCGCGACCTCGTGATGAAATATGACCTCTTCCTCTTCAGTGACGAAGTCTACCGCGAATTTTGCTACACAGGCGCCCCCTACATCTCAGCATTCCATCTCGACGGAATCGAGGAGCAGGTGGTCCTGATCGACTCAGTCTCAAAGCGATACAATGAGTGCGGCATCCGCATCGGTGCTCTCATCACCAAGAATAAAGCGCTAAAAACCAACGTAATGAAATTCTGCCAGGCGCGTCTGAGCCCCCCACTCCTTGGCCAGCTCGTAGCGGAAGCCTCCATCGACGCCTCCGAAGAATATATGCAGGATACCTACAACGAGTATGTCGAGCGACGCAAATTCCTCATCGACGGACTCAACCGTATCCCGGGCTGCTACACACCCATACCCATGGGCGCCTTCTATACCGTGGTCAGCCTCCCGGTAGATGATGCCGACAAATTCTGCACGTGGTGTCTACGCGACTTCGAGTATGAAGGTGCTACAGTCTTCATGGCCCCTGCATCCGGATTCTACACTACCCCCGGCAAAGGTCGCAATGAGGTACGCATGGCCTATGTACTCAACAAGGATGACCTCGCCAAAGCGCTCGTCGTACTCCGCGAAGCCCTCAAAGCCTACCCCGGCCGCACAATGCCCGAATGAACGCAGCGCTCTACATATCCCGACGGCTCTCGCTGAAACGCAACACTCCCGGCGAACAGCGATCACCGGCTGTGACTATCGCCATAATCGGCATAGCCATCGCCGTGGCGGTCATGATGTTGACGCTATCCGTTGTCCCCGGATTCAAGAATGAGATCACCCGCAAAGTGATGAGCTTCGATGCTCAGCTGACAGCCCAACCTCTCCTCCCCCTTACGCTTGACAATCCGGCGGCGTCTGCTGTCCGGCTTTCTCCCGATCTGGCGGAGCTCATAGCAACCGATATGCCCGATGCCAACGCCACTCTCAATATCCGGCTGCCGGGAATCCTGAAGACTGCCGAACACTTCGACGGCCTGGTGTTTCAGGCTTATAGCAACCCTGCTACGCTCGACTATATCGCCGGTGATATGATATCCGGCTCAATCCCCGACTATACCTGTGACTCAACACGCTACGACATCGTCATATCCAGGCACACAGCGCGACTGCTCGACATCGACACCGGAGACCACATTGACGGCTACTTCTTTGCCAACGATAACCTGCGCGCACGCAAATTCACGATCGCCGGCATCTACGATTCGCACTTCAACGACTTCGACCGGCTGACCTGCTTCATGTCCTATCCGGCAGCCTCCCGACTTGCTGACTTTGACGAAAACGAAGGAACCACCATCCAAATTCGAGGACTCGACAGCGACGAGCTAATCGAGGCTCGCAGGAGGCTCTCATCCATCTTTTCCGATGCATTTCACTCTGGAATTACATCCCAATACCTTGAGGTCACTGACGTGTATCAACAGAACCCGATGTACTTCAACTGGCTCGACCTGCTCGACACCAACGTGACAGTCATAATAGTACTCATGGCAATAGTCGGATCCGTGACCCTGATCTCATGCCTTTTTATCATCATCCTTGAGCGCATAAAGCTTATCGGCACACTCAAAGCCTTAGGCACTACCGACTCCATGCTGCGTCAGATATTTCTGTACATGGCCGAGCGCATTGTAATCCGTGGAATTGTCATCGGCGACATCATCGCATTGATACTCATCACATTGCAATATTATCTCCGACTACTTCCGCTCGACCCTGAGTCATACTATCTCAGCTCAGTGCCGGTGGAATACAACTGGCTCGGCTTCCTGACTCTGAACATCGCAGCAGCTATCATCGCCCTCTCCGTCATGATCGTGCCGGTCTTGACCATATCGCGAATAGCTCCGGCGCGCGTCATGCGCTTTGAATAAACCCATTCCTGCACAGATAAATGTTAGGTAGTATCGTCTAAACTTTTGGCCCATACGCCAAGATTTTTACCATTTGAGGCTCAAGCAAACGAACTTTTGATTACCTTTGTACATTAATATATAAATAAAGGCAATCAAATCATGACTGAACAACATAAAGACCTTTCTCAACTTATCATCGAGGGAATCCAAGAACGCAAAGGACGCGACATCGTGACTGTCGACCTGTCCGCTATAGAAGGAGCGGCTGCAAACGACTTCATCATCGCGCAAGGAACATCAAATATGCAGGTGGCTGCTATAGCCGACAGCATCCGCGAATATGTACAGGACAAATCCGGCGTAAAGCCCTACAACTACGATGGTTACCGCAATG
>JAAVFS010000117.1 GCA_014800605.1 Bacteroidales bacterium
GACCCTGAGAAGACTACTATCTTCATCCAGTCGCAGGTGCCCGAACTGGCCGAGCTGGCTTTCTACTATATGAACCTCGTCACCGTATCGCGCGTACAGCGCAACCCGACTGTCAAGACCGAGATCAAGATGCGCAATTTCGAGCAGTCGATACCTGTAGGATTCTTCTGCTACCCCGTCAGCCAGGCGAGCGACATCACCGCTTTCAAGGCTACCACCGTGCCTGTCGGCGAGGATCAGGCTCCGATGATCGAGCTGACCCGTGAGATCGTGACCCGCTTCAACCATATCTATGGTCCGACTCTCGTCGAGCCGGAAATCATGCTCCCCGACAATGCGGCATGCATGCGCCTCCCCGGCACTGACGGCAAAGCCAAGATGAGCAAGTCGCTCGGCAACTGTATCTATCTGAGCGATACGCCCAAGGACATGTCCAAGAAGGTCAAGAGCATGTACACCGACCCGCTGCACCTCAACATCAGCGACCCGGGACACCTGGAGGGCAACACCCCGTTTATCTATCTCGACGCATTCTGCCGCCCCGAGCATTTCGCCAAGTATCTCCCCGAGTATGAGTCGCTTGACGCTCTCAAGGAGCATTACACCCGCGGCGGTCTGGGCGACGGCACGGTCAAGAAGTTCCTCATCAATATCCTCGACGAGGAGCTGACCCCCCTGCGTGAGCGCCGAGCCTATTACGAGAAGAATATCCCCGCTGTCTATGATATCCTCAAGGAGGGATCCCGCAAGGCACGCGAGGCAGCGGCCCGTACGCTCGAAGAGGTGCGCGCCGCCATGAAGATCAACTATTTCGACGACCCGGCCCTCATCGCCGAGCAGGCCGCCAAGTACGCCGGCAAGTAAATCTACGGTTCACACAAATATAATTCAGAGGCCTCTGAGTACTCATATTACTCGGAGGCCTTTGATTAAGACTAATATATTACCTAACCTGATATAATCCAGATTTTATCCATGAAGAAGTTTGTATTCAGTCTGATATGTGCGGCCGCGCTGCCATCGGCTGTCAAGGCACAGAGTTTGCTTTATCCTCAGCATTTTGATGCGGGGGAGGTAGTTCTCTCTGAGGGACCGCTACGGACGGCTATGGATCGGAATATCAATCTGTTGCTCCAGTATGATGTCGACCGCCTGCTGACGCCGTTTGTGCGCCAGTCGGGGCTGTCGGACGACCCCAGGAGTAAGTATTACGGCTGGACGGAGAAGCACCCTTCTTTCCGTAACTGGGGGGAGTGTGACTGGTCGCTCGAAGGGCATGTCGGCGGTCACTATCTGACGGCGCTGGCACTGGCCTATCCCGTATGCGCTGACGCAGGTCAGAAGCGTCAGATCAAGGAGCGGCTCGACTATATGCTCGAGGTGCTTGACGACTGCCAGAGAGCTTTTGACGGCAATCGTGAGGGGCTGGAGGGCTTTATCGGCGGACAGCCCATCAATCAGATCTGGACGGGGCTGTATGCAGGTGATCTTAAGCCGTTCAAGCAATATGGCGGCTGGGTGCCGTTCTACTGTCAGCATAAAGTGCTGGCGGGACTGCGCGACGCGTGGATCTATACGGGTAGCGAGAGGGCTGAAAAGCTCTTCAGGAAGATGTCGGACTGGAGTGTCGATGTCATCGGTAATCTCACTGACGAGCAGGTGGAGGACATCCTTGGCTGGGAGCATGGCGGAATGAATGAGACGCTGGCGGATGCCTACCGGCTTCTGGGCGATGAGCGCTATCTGGAGGCGGCACGCAGATATAGCCATAAGCATGAGATCCGTGGAATGCAGGGATCGGAGGACGGCTACTCAACGACTTTCCTCAATGGCCAGCATGCCAATACGCAGGTACCTAAATTCATAGGCTTCGAGCGGATCTATCAGGAGGCGCCTGAGGACTCGACGTATCGGGTGGCTGCGCATAATTTCTGGGACGATGTGGCGCGGCACCGCACGGTCTGCATCGGCGGCAACAGCGTAAGCGAGCATTTCCTCTCGGCCGACCGCTGCCACGAGTATATGAACAATCTTGACGGTCCGGAGAGCTGCAACTCCAACAATATGCTCAAGCTGTCGGAGAATCTTTTCGATGAAACGCATGATGCCCGCTACGCCGACTTCTATGAGGGGACGATGTGGAATCATATCCTCTCGACGCAGGACCCGCTGACGGGTGGCTACGTCTACTTCACTTCGCTACGCCCTCAGAGCTACCGCATCTATTCGCAGGTCAACCAGGGGATGTGGTGCTGTGTGGGCACAGGAATGGAGAATCACTCAAAATATGGTCATTTTGTATATACCCACGCGCCTGACGACAATACGCTGTATGTTAACCTTTTCACTCCGTCAGAGCTTGACTCTGAGAAGTTTGGAGTGAAGCAGCAGACCCATTTCCCCTACGAGTCGGCGAGTCAGCTGACACTGACCAAGGGTGGGCGTTTCAAGCTGGCTGTGCGTCATCCGGCGTGGGTCGGCGAGGGGTTCGGCGTGAAGGTCAATGGCAGGGAGTATCCTGTCAATGTAGAAAGGGGGACAGCATCATACGTCGAGATCGAGCGGGACTGGAAGGAGGGGGATGTAGTGACCATCAGTCTTCCGATGGAGCTGATGGTGGAGGAGTGCCCCAACTATCCGGATTATGTAGCTTTCAAGTATGGCCCGATACTGTTGGCAGCCCGCACCCCGGACGGAGAGCCGCTTGCGAATGAGTATGGCGGTGAGGGTCGCATGGATCACTCGCCGGCTGTACGCGCCAGTGCGAAGCCGCTGCTGTCGGCGCCTCTGCTCATCGGTGACAGGGCGGATCTGCTCAACCGCATCAGCGTGAAAGACCCTGAGCGGCTGCTGTTTGCGATCGACGCCTCAAATGATTTGGTCGACAACGGGTGGGGAGAGCTGACACTCGAACCTTTCTATGGCATCCACCACGACCGCTACACATGCTACTGGTATCAGCAGACTCCCGAGGGATTTCTCAACAGCGACATGGCTCGGGCGGACGCTGAGGCAAAGGCACTTGCCGAGCGCACGATCGACTTCGTGGCTACCGGTGAGCAGCAGAGCGAGGCGGGCCATGAGGCTGCCTACAGCGCGGGGTCAACATCCGGCTCGCATGGCGGCGAGAGCTATCGCGACGCGCCTGCGGGAGGATACGTTGAGTATCGCTTAGCTAATCCCGAGGGGGCTGCCGAGGGGCTGGCGCTGATGTGTCGATTTACGACCGATGATCGTGGTCGTCAGGCTGTTATCTCAGTCGATGGAACGCCCATAGCTGAGGTGTCTATACCTAAATATATAGACGACACAAAGAAACGAGGATTTTATAATGCTGAATATGCGATTCCGGGCGAGTTGTTGAAAGGAAAGGAGAGCATCGTGGTGAGGATCTCGTCGGAGACGACCACGACTCCGGGACTGTACTATCTGCGCCTGGTGAAATAAGAATATCAGCGCGGTGGGGTTCGGCTCAATCCGTCATCAGACATCTCTCTGCCGATGCACCTTTAATCGGCGTCCCATAGGGGGACGCCCACGGGGTGGACGGCCATAACCGGGGGCGCCAGAACCTACGGTTCCTCGGCACACCCCGGCTACGAATCCTCGGCGTACCTGCGGCACGCCATGTATCTGTAATCCGCGCTTTTAATAAATGTCTAAGTATCAGACGTCGGCATCGTCGTCGTGGCGAAGCTTGCCGGCGAGATTTTCGGCTACCTCGGCTACTTTGTCAAGGCCGTTGGCGGCTGCGCTTTTTACTTTGTCGGGAACGCCGGACTCATTGATTTTGTCCTTGGCAGTGTTGACGGCATTGACTACTTTTTCGGGGATACCGGTTTCGTTGATTTTGTCTTTGGCGGTTTCGAGGGCGCCTGAGAGTGAAGATAGATCCATAATATCAGATTTTAAGTGTTTATGGAATATCAACGCCTGAGTGCGTCAAATAGTTCGCGACGGTCAGCGGATGTCGAGGAGCTTGTGTGTCTGGAGTGAGAGGCGCCAGCGTGGGTGGAAGAGGATGTAGTCGATGACTTCGGGGATATTGGCTCCGGAGCATGGCTGCAGGAAGTGATGGTCGGCGGGAATCGACTCGGCGATGGCCTCTACATCCTGACCTGTATATACTATTTTAAGCTCATTGCATCGGGGCAGGACGACGGCGCCGCCCGGCTTGGGGGAGCAGGTGATCCAATCGAGTGAGTCAGGGAGGGCACGGGTGCCGTTGGTCTCGATGTGGACGCGGCGGCCATGGTCGTGAAGAGCCCGGATGAGCGGGTCGATGTCGTAGAGCGACGGCTCGCCGCCTGTGAGAATGACGGTGGGGGCCGGATAGCGGGTGACCTCAGCGAGAATCTCTCTGACAGTCATCGGAGTAGAGTGGCTATGGTCGGTGTCGCAGAAGGAGCAGCGGAGGTTGCAGCCGGATAGGCGCACGAAGACGGCCGGGGTGCCGGTGTGGAAGCCTTCGCCCTGGAGGGAGTAGAAAATCTCGTTGATGGGGAGAGAGTCAGATCTCATAGCTTGCGGTATTGCCTTCGCTTTCCTGCACGTCGACACGGAAGCAGTTGGGGATCTGCTCGAGGACCCAGCGTGCGATGTTTTCGGCGGTGGGGTTGAATGGGAGGATGGTGTTGAAGTCCTGATGGTCAAGGCGTGAGATCAGGCTCTCCTTGATATGGGTGAAGTCGGTCACCATCCCTTGCTCATTGAGTTCGGCGGCGCGGCAGTGGACGGTGATGATCCAGTTGTGGCCGTGGGAGCGGGTGCATTTGCTCTCGTAGGGGAGCTCAAGGTGGTGGGATCCGGAGATTTCTATTCGTTTGGTGACGTAGTACATGGGCGGATTGGTTTGTCGATGATGGGTTTGAGGCCGATCTCGGCAGCGCGCTGGAGCATGAAGCTGTAGCCGAGGTCGAAGTCGTTGGGGGTGTCGGAGGCGAGGAGAGCTTCGCGGACATAGTCCTTTATGAAGCCCACTTCGCGGCCCTGCTTGAGGCCGAAAGTCTCCTTGATAAGGTTGCCGTCGATGGGTGGCTGATAGTTGCGGAGGTTGTCGAGGGCCTCGAGCTCGACCATCTTGGTCTTGACATGGTCGAAGTTGGCCAGATGTCGCGCGACTTTCTCTTTGTTTTTGGAGGTGATGTCGGCGCGGCAGAGTATCATGAGATCGTCGATGTCTTCGCCGGCGTCGACGAGGAGGCGACGGACTGCGGAGTCGGTGACCGTGTCTTCGACGAGAGCGATGGGGCGCATGTGGAGTTCGACGAGCTTCTGGACGTATTTGAGTTTGTCGTCGAGGGGGAGCTTCATGCGGCGGAAGATGCGCGGGAGCATCTTTGCACCGATATAATTGTGATTATGGAATGTCCAGCCGGTGGTCTCGTCCCAGCGCTTGGTGGCGGGCTTGGCGATGTCATGGAATAGGGCTGCCCAGCGTGTCCAGACATTGTCGGTCTCGGTGGCGACGTTGTCGAGCACCTGGAGGGTATGCTCGAAATTGTCTTTGTGGCCTCGGCCTTTGACGGTCTCGACTCCTTTCATGGCTTCGAGCTCGGGGAGGATGAGGGGGAGGAGTCGCGTCTCGCTGAGGAGTCGCCACCCGATAGATGGACGGGGTGACTTCATGATCTTCTGGAGCTCATCGGCGATGCGCTCGCGGGAGATGATCTCAAGACGGGAGGCGTTGCGGGCGATGGCTTCGAGCGTGGATGGGACGATGGTGAAATCGAGCTGAGTGGCGAAGCGGATGGCGCGCATCATGCGCAGGGGGTCGTCGGAGAAGGTGATGTCGGGGTCGAGCGGGGTGCGGATGAGACGGTCGCGAAGGTCGTCAAGGCCTCCGAAGAGGTCGATAAGATTGCCGAACGTGGCGGCGTTGACGCTGATAGCCAGTGCGTTGATAGTAAGGTCGCGTCGCGAGAGGTCGTCGGTCAAGGTACCATCCTCGACGATGGGTTTGCGGCTGTCGGCGCGATAGGATTCCTTGCGGGCGCCTACGAATTCGATCTCTTCGCCGCGATAGTGTATGGAGGCTGTGCCGAAATTGCGGTAGACAGCCAGGTGAGCTCCGCGACCGAGGGTAGCTGTGACGGCTTCGGCCACTTCGATGCCGGAACCGATGGTGACGAAGTCGATGTCCTTGGAGGGTCGGTTGAGGAAAATGTCGCGCACGAAACCGCCAACGACGTAACACTCACGGGCCATGCTGTCGGCGACATCGCCGACGTGGCGGAAAATCTTTCGGTCGATTTCTTTGGCTACGGATATCATAGTCGGATGATCTCTTCGGGTGCGTTGGTTAGACATTCCCAATGGCCTTCGGGGGTAATATAATATGTGTTTTCGATACCGACGGCTCCGACTCCCGGGATCACGAATTTGGGCTCGAGGGCAATAACCTGTCCGGGGGTGATGACGTCGCGGCTGCGGGGGGCGATGACTGGGAGCTCGTTGATCTCGATGCCGAGTCCGTGGCCGATGAATTTGGCGTGCTGACGGTGGCCCATGAAGTAGCGCTCGAGGCCTGCTTCGGTGGCGATTTCGACGGCTATCTCGTAGAGGCGGCTTGCGGGAGTGCCGAGAGCCCCCGCCCGGGTCAGGGCGCGATGGATGCGGATGGAGCACTCATGGGCCTTGAGGGCGTGGTCGGAGATCTGCCCAAGGGCGAAGACGCGGGTCATGTCGGTCATGTAGCCGGTGTAGTTACCGTTGACGTCGACCATGACTGTCATGCCGGGCTTGATGATTGAGCCGTCGGCTCCGACGGGGAGGGAGGGGTGGAGACCGGCGCCTCCCATGGCGAAATCGTAGGGTGAGGGGGCGTCGGCATTATCGCCGGCTATGATGCTGCCCATGAAGAGCTCCATTGAGTCACCGCTGATGCGGAACTGCCCGAGGCACCCTTCGAGGCGTGAAGCGCGCTCGATTTCGATCTGGAATTCAAGGTCGGTCATCCCTTCGCGATAGAGGCTGGGGATGCGACGGTAGACGGCTTCCTGGCGGATGCCTGACTCGCGGATGAGGCTGAGCTCGGCGGGTGTCTTGGTGGAGCGGGCGTGCATCATGACTGCGGAGGCGTTGCCGACGGGTGTGTCGGGGAAGAGGGCGTGCAGCCGCTCGACGGTCGCCCAGCATGTGGTGTTGACCTCGAATCCGAGTGACTTGGGGGCTGCGACGTGGGAGGGTACATCCTCGGGCTTTCGGATATAGATGACGCGGGGGCCGTCGAGCTCTACGGGTCGCTGGATGAAGCAGGTGAGCTGGCCTGAGGCGGTGATGTAGACGTAGCCGGCGAAGACGCGGCCGGTGATATAATATTTAGAGGCGTTGTCGGACAGGAGGATGGCCTCGAGGGCGGCTGACTGCATTGCTGCGGTGACCTTTTGGAGGCGGAGTGACAGCTCGCTGTCAGAGAGTAGTATGGCTTTCTGCATCGCGTGCGTTGTTGAGTAGGGTTTGTGTCAGTTGAGGGAATGAGTCGAACTGGAGCTCAGCATCGATGCAGGAGCCGAATCCCCAGCGGGCGAAGGCCATGTCGGCACCGGCGGCGTGGGCAGCGTTGGAGTCGCCCTGAGTGTCGCCGATGTAGAGCGGTGAGCGGAGATCATGGCGACGGATGATGGTGGCAATGTTGCGGTCCTTGCCTTGGCCGGTCTCGCCATAGGTGAGTGTGTCGGTGATGAGGTCGGTGATTCCGATGAAGCGCATCATGTTGCGGAGGCCTTCGCTGCCGCAGTTGCTGACGAGGAACAGCTTATAGTCCTTGCTGAGTGCGCGGAGGCCTTCGATGACTCCCGGGTAGGGGCGTCCGCCGAGCTCGGGCATGAGGGTGGTCTCCCAATGGTCGAGTCGTGAGAGATAGCTGTCGGTGTCGATGCCGTGGGTGTCGGCGTAGAGTCCGCTGAAGATTACGTCGATGGTCTGGCCCATATAGTCGAGGAGGTCCTTGCGGGCTACCTGCCTGGTGATACCGAACTCGGCGTTGGTGCGATTCCAGACTTCTGCATAAGAGTCGATGGCATCCCATAGGGTGCCATCCATGTCAAATATCAGTGAGTCGTATTTTTTGGCGTTCATAGTGAGCGGAATGTCAGGCCAATGCGCGAGAGGCCACGGATTGTGTCGAGGCGCATGATGTGGCGGATGGTGATGGTGGTGGAGTCGGTCAGTAGGATGTCCTCTTTGAGGGGCGTCTCGAGCTGATACAGGCCTTCGATGCCTCGGCCATACCACTTGCCGATGGGATCGCAGAGGGTGACGGCGACTGTGTCGCGGGCGACGGTGGCGGAGTCGGCGCGGTGGGTTATCTCAAGCCAGAGGTTGCTGTAGGGGTAGCTGTTGTCGTGAGTGATGTCGAGGAGCATGTCGCCACGGGCAACGGAGTCGGTCAGCCGGACGTCGAAAGTCAATGTGTCGCCATAGGCCCAGCCGTCGGGTCTGAGCTGGGTGAATGCAGTGTAGGGATAGCGATGGCCGATGCAGGCTGTCGCTATCACACATAATGCTGCTATGACGAGATGACGGAGTCTCACTGTTGTGGCTTATTGGGCTTTGGCGCTTTGGGTGGGCGCTGGTCGCGACGACGGTCACGGCGGTTTTCGCCGGATTTGGGTGCGCCTTGTCCGGATTGGGGCTTGTCGCCCTGAGGCTTTTCGCTCTGCTTCTTCTCGCTTTGTGGCTTATCGGACTGTGGCTTCTCTTTCTCAGGGGCGGGGGGGCCTGACTGCTGTCGACGACCGCTCTTGCCGGAGCGGTTTTTCTTTTTCTTGGTGTTGTCGAAGCGGTTGAGGTTGTCCTGGTCGAGGATGTCGTTGTATTTTTTTTCTTTCTTGTCGGTAGAGCCGTCGCGTGAGAGCTGGATGGGTTTTTCGCCGGCTTTGTTCATGGCGATGATCTCGAATGCGCGGTCGGCGTCGATGGTGACGAGGTTGGCCGGGATATTCTTGTCGGTAGAGTATGTGATCTCGCGCTTGAATACGTCGGTCTTGAAGTGGTAGTATGTGCTGTCGGCTGTCTCGAGTCGGATGTTCTTCTCGGGGAGCCGGCGGAGGCTCTCGACGTATGAGTCGACCTCGAAGTTGAGGCAGCACTTTAGCTTGGCGCACTGTCCGGCGAGCTTCTGTGGATTGAGCGATATGTCCTGATAGCGGGCTGCGCTGGTGGAGACGGAGATGAAGTTGGTCATCCACGAGGAGCAGCAGAGGGGGCGTCCGCAAGGGCCGATACCACCGATGCGGCCGGCTTCCTGGCGGGCGCCAATCTGCTTCATCTCGATACGCACTTTGAATGTGTCGGCGAGAATCTTGATGAGCTGTCGGAAGTCGACACGCTCATCGGCTATGTAGTAGAATATTGCTTTATTGCCGTCGCCCTGATACTCGACGTCGCCGATCTTCATCTTGAGATGGAGGTCTTCGGCTATCTTGCGGGCACGAATCATGGTGTCTTGCTCGCGTGATTTTGCTTCTTCGTATTTTTCGATGTCGGCGGGTCGCGCTTTACGGAATACGCGGCGAATCTCGGCGTCGGGCTTGATGTTGGCTTTGCGCATCTGCAGTCGGACGAGTGCGCCTGTCATGGTGACTTGGCCGATGTCGTGGCCTGGCTGAGCTTCGACGGCTACTATGTCGCCGATCTCGAGGGGTAGCTCGGTGGAGTTTTTGTAGTAGCCTTTGCGTGTGTTCTTAAACTGGACTTCGACCATATCGTCGAGGGCGTAACCGCCGGGGACGTCGGCCAAATAGTTGAAGCAGTGGAGCTTGCCACGCGGCGCGGCTTTGCAGTCGCATCGGCGGCAGGGCTTTGCGTGGGTCTCTTCCGGCTGCTGGGAGGCCTCGGAGGGTGTGACCTGGCCGGGGTTTGTGTCCGGAGTTTCGATTTCGTTGGTCATGGTGAAGCTCGATTATTTTGCGAAGCTTACGGCACGAGTCTCGCGGATGACTGTGATCTTGACTTGTCCGGGATAGGTCATTTCGTCCTGAATTCGGCGAGCGATCTCGGCTGAGAGGCTTTCGGTCTCGACGTCGTCGATCTTGTCGGCGCCGACGATGACGCGGAGTTCGCGACCGGCCTGGATGGCGTAGGTTTTGATGACGCCGGGGTAGGAGAGTGCGAGTTGCTCGAGGTCGTTGAGGCGCTTGATGTAGGCTTCGACGATCTCACGGCGAGCGCCGGGGCGAGCTCCTGAGATGGCATCGCAGACCTGGACGATGGGAGCGAGGAGTGAGGTCTGCTCGATCTCGTCGTGGTGGGCGCCGATGGCGTTGCATATTTCGGGCTTTTCTTTGTATTTTTCAGCGAGTTTCATGCCGAGGAGTGCGTGGGGCAGTTCGGGCTCTTCGTCGGGCACTTTGCCTATGTCGTGCAGGAGGCCTGCGCGGCGTGCTTTCTTGGGGTTGAGACCTAGCTCTGAGGCCATGATAGCGCATAGGTTGGCTGTCTCGCGGGCGTGTTGCAAGAGGTTCTGGCCGTAGCTTGAGCGATATTTCATTTTGCCGATGAGGCGGATGAGGTCGGGGTGCAGACCGTGTATGCCGAGGTCGATGGCTGTGCGCTTGCCGGTCTCGACGATCTCCTCTTCGATCTGTTTGCGAACTTTGTTGACGACTTCTTCGATGCGGGCGGGGTGGATGCGACCGTCGGCAACGAGCTGATGGAGAGCGAGTCGTGCTATCTCACGGCGTACGGGGTCGAAGCCGGAGAGGACGATGGCCTCGGGGGTATCGTCGACGATGATCTCAATGCCTGTGGCTGCTTCGAGGGCGCGGATGTTGCGACCTTCGCGGCCGATGATGCGGCCTTTGATTTCGTCGGAGTCGATGTGGAATACGGTGACGGAGTTTTCGATGGCGGTCTCGGTGGCTACGCGCTGGATGGACTGGACGACGATGCGCTTGGCTTCTTTGTTGGCTGTCATTTTGGCTTCGTCCATGATGTCGTTGATGTAGGACTGGGCGGCTGTCTTGGCTTCGTCTTTGAGCGACTCGATGAGTTTCTCTTTGGCTTCGTCGGCGGTCAGACCGGAGATGTGTTCGAGGGTCTCCTGTGCGGAGCGTTTCATGCGGTCGAGCTCGTCGCGGCGGGTCTCGAGGAGGGCCTGCTGTGCCTCGAGGTTGGTGCGGGTGGTCTCGAGCTCATTGCGTGTGCGCTGGTTTTCACTCTGCTGCTGGTTGAGCTGGAGCTCGCGCTGCTTGAGCTTTGACTCGATAGACTGGATTTTGCCCATGCGAGACTGAGCCTGGCGCTCGGCTTCGTTCTTGATGCGCATCTCTTCCTCCTTGGCTTCGAGGAGCTTATCTTTCTTGATTGACTCGGCGTCGCGGTTGGCTTCTTCTATGATAGATTTAGCGCGGGTTGTGGCCATTGACTTCTGGATCGCCTGCATGATGAGGGCTCCGAGGATCAGGGCTATGACGCCTACGATGACTGCTACGATGACTGTGTTCATTGTTGATGTGATGTTGTATATATGAATATAAAAAAATAATGCACTTTCGCCCTTGGCGGCTGAGGTGGTGGCGCAGGGGAAGGGTTGATCCTTCCGGGGGGATGCCTCACCTCGGTCAGGGTGATAGTGCAGGTGGTGACTTATAACTCTGCTCTCTTGCAGAGGGTTTGATAGATATATCTTGGCAATAAGGGGAGCTGACCCGGGGGCTACAGGAGGCTTGGGTGGTCTTTGGCTCCGGGGGCATCTGACTTGCGCCGATGCGCTGACGGCTCTTTGCCATCGATGGCGGCCATCAACCCTTCCAGCTCTTTCTCGAGTGTTTTGATTGTCTCGATGGCTCGGTTTTCGCGCTCCTTCTGGAAGGTGTAGAGCTTGGCAAACTGGAATGCAATCATCGCCATGAGCTCTTCGGATTTGACTTCGAAGCGTGTGCTCCAGCTTTTCCAGAGTTGATTGACATTCGCCTCAGCCTTTCGTATGTATTCTTCTTCAGATGGGTTGATGTTCATCTGAAGAGGAGCCATGTCGGCTATCCTTATTTTTATGTTCAGTTTATCTTTCATTGCATCATTCGGTTAGGTCCTTGATGCATTTGTCGATTTCCCGCACTAAACCGGATAATATGGCTCGACTCTTTTCGATGTCGCCGGGGGCCGGGAGGGCTGTGGAGACAACGGTCAGGAAGTCGACCTGCTGTGTCAGTCGCTCGATCTCGCGCTGTTGCTCACGGATAGTGGCGTCACGGTCGGCTACTTGTCGCCGAGCGTCGTCGCGTTCGACTATCAACTCTCTGACTCTCTCGTTCAAACGGGAGGAGATTGTGGTGAGTTTGCTCGTTATCTGCTGTAGATCGGCAGGCATTTTATCCAATTTCCTACAAAAGTAAGCATTTTTTTTGAGTCGCAATATTTTTTGGTTAAAATTTTGTTGCCGAGCAGGCTCTGTCGCTGAACTCTGAGGGGTCGGGTGGTGTTTTGTTTTTAGAATTAACTTAATTAGCTGAAAAGGTGAGGATGAGTATCATAGATGCGATGAGGGAGCGCCGGTCGGTCAGGACTTTCGACGGCAAGGGACTCTCGAGGGATAAAATGGCTGAGCTGGAGAAGTTTATATCGGAATCGGGGTCGCCGTTTGACGGGAATGTTTCTATCCGGCTTAAGAAGTTTGACCTCAAGGGTGGATATAAGCCGAGCACTTACGGCATGATCAAGGGCGCGGAGGATTTCTTTCTGCTCGGGATCGGCGGCGATGAGGGGTCGGCTCTGGCTGCGGGCTATCGTTTTGAGCTCGTGGTGCTCAGGGCCCGGCAGCTCGGACTCGGGACTTGCTGGATCGCGGCTACTTTCAAGGGGTCGGATTTCGATTGTGGCGAGACGTGGCCTGACGGTGAGGAGCTTAAGGTGATATGCCCGGTGGGGGTGGCTGAGAAGCCTACGGTCAAGGAGAAACTTACGAGGATGGCGCTCGGCAGCAAGCGTCGCAAGGATTTTGATGACCTGTTTTTCTATCAGGATTTTAAGACGGCTGTCCCGACTGACAATCCGTTTTGCGAGGCGCTTGAGATGCTTCGCCTGGCGCCGTCAGACACTAACTCTCAGCCTTGGAGAGCATTGGTCGACGGCGATGGTGTGCATTTCTATTATAGACCGAAGAGTCAGGCTGCTGTGCTTGATATGGGCATAGGGCTGTGTCATTTCCATCAGACGGAGCTGTTCTATGGCCGGGAGGGGTCGTTTGCCAGGAGGGATGGTGTGCCCGCGGCGCCTGACGACTGGAGGTATCTGCTGACCTACACCCGTCGGTAACAGACTATTACATAAAGCCGAGGAGCTCGATCTCGAAGATGAGGGTGGAGCCGCCGGGGATGCCGGGCTGGGAGAATCGCCCATAGCCCTGCTCGGCGGGGATGTAGACTTCCCACTTGTCGCCGACGTGCATTTTCTGCAGGGCGATTGACCATCCGGGGATGAGCTCGCGCAGACGGAATGCGGGAGGGGTGCCTCCGAGGCTGCTGTCGAATTTCTTGCCGTTGATGGTGCGGCCCGTGTAGTGGACGGTGATGACACTGTTGCGGCCCGGAGTAGCGGATGATGCGCTTCCTTTGCGGATAGGCTTGTAGCAGATGCCGCGATCGAGGGGGAGTACGCCCGGCTCTGTGGCCTTGGCGCGCAGCCATTCGCGGTTTTTAAGTATGTAGTCTTCTTTTGCCATGGCGGGAGTGGGTTAGGGGATGAATGCTGTGACGGCACGTCCGCTGCCTGAGAGGATGAGCTGCTGACGGTCGGCGGGGATGAGGAGTGTTTCCCCGCAGTCGACGCGTATTGGGGAGTCGGATCCTGTCGAGATGCCGATATGGCCGCTGACACAGCTGACGATGACGAAGCTGTCGGGGGCGTAATCGACGGGGGTGGGGGTGTCGACGGTGTGTAGACGGACGTCGAAGTATTTGCATCGGGCGAGTGAGTCGACTCCGGGTGCTATCGGCTCGGGGTCGCTCTTATAGTTGGGGTAGACCTGATAGTCGATGGCGTCGATGGCCTGCTCGGTGTGGAGCTCGCGGGGGCGTCCGGCGGCGTCGCGGCGGTCATAGTCGTAGATGCGATAGGTGATGTCGCTGGTCTGCTGGATTTCGAGGAGGAGATTGCCGGCGCCGATGGCGTGGACGCGTCCGGCGGGGAGGAAGAAGGTGTCGCCGGGGGCTGAGTCATGGGCTTTGATATAGCTCATGATGGTGTTGTCATGAATGGCCCGGCGATAGGTGTCGGGGGTGAGCTCGGCGGATAGTCCGGCGTAGATCTTGGCTCCGGGCTCGGTGTCGAGGATATACCACATTTCGGTTTTTCCGGCGCATCCGTGGCGGTCGGCGGCGAGGGTATCGTCGGGGTGGACCTGGACGGAGAGGTCGGCGCGTGCGTCGATGATCTTGACAAGCAGTGGGAATGATGTCTGGAATTGATCCCAGACTTTGCGGCCGACGAGGTGCTCGCGATAGCGGTCGATGAGCTCGGTGAGGGTCAGTCCGGCATCGGGACCGTCGGCGACGCGTGTCTCGCATCCGGGGACGGCTGAGATCTCCCAGCTTTCGCCGATGTCTGTGGCGTCGGTTTTGATGTTTTTGAGGGAGGCTATTTTTTCGCCTCCCCATATTACGCTTTTGAGGTAGGGGGTAAATCGGAATGGATTCATGGGATAATCGTGGTGTTAGCAGGTTGTGGCGTACGAGGGTCAGTAGCGGTAGAAGATGAATCCGGTGACGCCATGGGCTTGACCCTCGCCGCGCCACTCGAATTTGGAGTTCTTGGCGGCGGTTATGCAGTTGGCTTTGGCTTTGGGGTCTTTGATGACGTCGTAGGTTGTTCGCGGGCCGTAGAATTCGGCGCTGACTACTTTGCCGTCGGTATCGAGGGTGACGCGGATGGCTATGACGCCCTGCGAGGTGCCTCGGGGACGCTCGAAGTGGCCGAGCTCGAAGCCTTGGAGGCCCTCGGTGGTGGGTCGGTCGACGGTGGCTGCGACTGTGGTGGAGGCATCTCCGCCGTCGCCTTTCTCCTCGGAGACGGTGGTTGTATTAAAGGTGACTTTTTTGGAGATCTCCTGACGCTTTTTTTCTTGGATTTCTTCCTGAGTAGGCTCCGGGGGTAGGGGAGGAGCGGCCTCGACATTGGCCCCGACGGCGAGTTTGGGCTCCGGCTCGGGGGGTAGGAAGTCGGCGGTGACGTAGCTTCCTCCGGCTATGAGGTCGACGACCTCTTCGAAGGTTATCTCCTGCTCGGGGTCGTCGTCAAAGACGGGGGCCGGGGGCTCTGCGGCGGGCTGTCGGAGCCAGACGCAAAGGCAGACGAGGAGCAGGGCGACATGGAATATGGCTGTCGCAGCGATGCCTATGAGTTTTGAGGAGTCGGTATGTGGAGCTTGGTTGGTGGTCACCTTGGCGGGATTATTTGTCGATAAAGCGTTTGACTGATTCGGTCGGGACGGGGTTGGTGGCAAGGACGATCTTGACTCCGGCCTCGGAGCCGCTATTGAGGACGCTGATGATGCGACCGTAGGAGACTGTCTCGTCGGCATACAGGCCTATGGAGCTGATCTCATCCTGGATTGCCTGCAGGTGAAGCCATGAGGCGAGGTCGTCGGAGTCGATGAGGGCGGGGGTGGCGTCGCCGACGGCTGTGTAGATCTGTTCCTGATTGTCGATATAGATCTTGACTGCGGGCTTGAGGGCGGTCTGCTCCGAGCTTTTGGGGAGGTTGACTTCAAGGGCTGTCGGGAAGACGAAGGTCGAGGTGACCATGAAGAATATGAGCAACAGGAAGATGACGTCGGTCAGCGACGCCATGGAAAATGTTGCCATCATGCGGTTGGAGCGTTTGAGCGACATCAGGCCGGTTCGTTGAGGAGGTCCATAAATTCCATTGTCTTGGCCTCGAGCTGGTTCATGACCTTGTTGATGCGGGCTACGAGGTAGTTGTAGGCGAAAAGTGCTATGACGCCTACGATAAGGCCGGCGACGGTAGTCACGAGGGCTGTGTAGATGCCGTCGGCGAATGTGGAGATTCCGGCAGAGCTGCCCTGAGAGGCTATGTCATAGAAGGCTTTGACCATGCCGATGACTGTGCCGAGGAATCCGAGCATGGGGGCGCCGGCGGCAGTGGTGGCGAGCCAGGGGAGGCCCTTCTCGAGGCGTGATACTTCGAGGTTTCCGGTATTCTCGATGGCTACGAGGACGTCATTCATCGGGCGGCCGATGCGGCTGATGCCTTTGGCGATGAGGCGAGCGTAGGGGGTGTCGGTGGATCGGCAGAGATTGCGTGCGCTGTCAAGATTGCCGGAGTGTATGTAGTCGCGTATGCGTTGCATGAAGGTGGCATCCTCGCGGGAGGCGCGGCGGATGGCGATCGAGCGCTCGACGAGTATGTAGATGCTGACGATCGAGAGCAGCAGCAGGGGGATCATCAGCCATCCGCCCTGGAGGCACATGTCGAATACTGACATTTCGGCTACGGACTCTGTGGCGGCCGCGGCGGTGATGTCGGTCATAGTGGCCACTCCCATGTCGGACAAGGAGTCGGCGGGTATTATTTCCATTTGTATCATCTTGATGTGGATGCTTTTATTGGTGGATGAGAGGGTTTATTTAAGGCACTCCTTGTAGCGGCGGATGGTCTCCTCAAGGCCGAGATAGAGGGCGTCGCAGATCAGTGCGTGGCCGATCGAGACTTCATTGAGGTAGGGGACGCTGTCGTGGAAGTATTTGAGGTTGACGAGGCTGAGGTCGTGGCCGGCATTGACGCCGAGTCCGGCTTTGTGGGCGGCCTGGGAGGCGGCTACGTAGGGAGCGACGGCTCCGGCCGGGTCGGTCGGGTAGGTGTCGGCATAAGGCTTGGTGTAGAGCTCGACTCGATCGGCTCCGACGGCTGCTGCGGCTTTGATCTGGACTGCATCGGGGTCGACGAAGATGGAGGAGCGGATGCCGGCGTCATGGAGCTTCTCGACGATCTGGGCGAGGAACTCGGCGTTGGCGGTGACATTCCATCCGGCTGAGGAGGTCAGGGCGTCGGGTGCGTCGGGGACGAGGGTCACCTGCTTGGGCTTGACTTTGAGAACGAGGTCCATGAATTCGGGTGAGGGGTAGCCTTCGATGTTGAGCTCGGTCTTGACCAGCGGACGGAGCTTGAAGACGTCGTCGCGGCGGATATGGCGCTCGTCGGGGCGTGGATGGACGGTGATGCCCTGGGCTCCCATGCGCTCGCAGTCGATAGCGACCTGCTGTACGTCGGGGGCATTCTCGCCGCGAGCATTGCGCAAGGTGGCTATTTTATTGATATTTACGCTTAGGTTGGTAGTCATTGCGGTGTTAATTCATTGAATGGCTCGTAGGAACCGTGAGAAATCAAATTAAAATTTGTATCTTTGTAATGCAAAAGTAGACAATTAAACACAAATCCGAAAGAATTGAGCTCAAAAGATGAGATATTAAATCAGTATGCAGCCCTGTCAGGGGCAAGCGTCGGGAGTCCGGAGCTTGTGTTGAGCGCTTTGTATCCGGCGACCGGTGGAGCTGAGCTTCTGCTCGATGTGGCGCCGAGTGACTTCAGCGCTTCGCATATAGCGAGGGCTGTGGAGGACGCTGACCGCCATCTGGTCAATCTCAATGTGATGGGCGGCCGCTATGGTGACACGGGGCGGATGCTCGTGGCTCTGCGTATCGACTCGCCTGACGGGCTGCCCGATGTGGTCCGCTCGCTTGAGCGCTACGGATTCTCGATAGCGGCTGCTTCATCGGGCTACGGCGGGGATATCTCCGACGAGGAGAGCCGGATGCGTGTAGCCGAACTTCTCCACATTTTAGAATTATAAAAGACAATGAAAGTAGCGATCTATGGAAGCAAACGCCAGGGCAACTATCTGTCGCGCATCGTCAGGATGCTGACGGCGATGCATGAGAGTGGAATGGAGATCATCATGCACTCGAAGCTCTACAGGCATCTGTCATCGGAAGTGCCGGGGACGCTGCCAGTCGACAAGGTGGTCAGCGATGACCGCTTTGAGGCTGACATGGCTGTGAGCCTCGGTGGCGACGGGACATTCCTGCGCACGGCGCGCTGGGTGGGCTCGAAACCGATACCTGTGGTCGGGGTCAATACGGGCCATCTGGGCTACCTCGCTGCTTATAATATTGATGAGGTGTGTCAGCTCGTCGATGACCTGCTGTCGCAAAATTATATGATTGAGAATCGCACGCTGCTCATGGTCGACTCGCCGGCGACACCGGAGGGGGAGTTTCCCTGCGCGCTCAATGAGGTGGCCATCCTTCGTACGGAGCATGCGTCGATGATCACCTGCCAGGTCAGCATCGGGGGCGCGGCTCCGGCGTGCTATCAGGCTGACGGACTGATCGTCTCGACTCCGACAGGGAGCACGGGCTACAATCTGTCGGTCGGTGGTCCGATCGTAGAGCCGACGGCTCCGGTATGGGTCATCTCGCCGATCGCGGCCCACTCGCTGACGATGCGTCCGCTGATAGTCAGCGACAGCAATGACATCGCGATCACGATTTCGGCCCGGACTCCGACATTTCTGCTGAGCCTGGACGGCAACAGCTTCACGCTCCCCGTCGGCACGCAGATCAGGCTGCGCAAGTCGCCGTTTGTCACTATGGTGATACATAAGCGCGACCATCAGTTTATCGGTACGTTGCGCAATAAATTGCTATGGGGCGTGTGAAGACTGTCCGGGTGGCACCCCAATCGGGGGAGCTCTTTAGAGTCGCTGCGCTGGGCGACACGGTAGTCAGGCTGACGAGGCGCGACTCTACGAGCCGGCTGTCGGCGCGATGGAGCGGTGGAAAGCTTCATGTCATAGCTCCGACCGGTCTGCCGACGAGCAGTGTTATGGCGTTTCTTGTCGCCAATGCCGATGCTCTCCTTGCTCGACGCCCGGGGCTGAGATATGCAATCGGGCAGACTATCACGCTGGATGGCGTGACGGTCACGATCGCAAGCCAGAGTCTCGCCCCTACAAAGGTTCTGATGCAGGGGGAGAGGTGCGCACCGCGTGTTCTGGTGGGAACGCTTATAGACTTGTCGAAGGATGAATCTACGGCCTTGATCAGCAGGCTGATGTGCGTGATGGCGCGCACTGTGGCCGAGGAATTGCTGATACCGTATGCCCGGCAGGTGGCGGCCCGTGTCGGCGTGACGCCACGGGGGTGGAAGATATCTCACGGCCACCACACGCTGGGCCGATGCAGTTCGCGCGGCGAGATTGCTCTGTCGGAGCTGCTCGTCTTTCTGCCCGTGGAGCTGAAGGAGTATGTCATCTGCCACGAGCTGGCCCACCTGAGCCACTTCGACCATGGCGAGAAGTTTCACCGCACCTGCGACGCGTATCTGGGCGGTCGTGAGAAGCAGTTGATCAGACAACTTAAACACTATAACTGGCCAATATTAAGAAAATGAGTAATCAAGCCCGACATACACCCCGGCAGAGCGCCGGGGCGAAGCGACGCCGCAAGAAGCAGAGCTGGAAGGGTGCCTTCTGGCTGCTGATAGCGGCCGTGGTGCTGATAATCGGTGTCGACTTCCTGATGGCACGCAACCGGTCGTCACACTCCCACGGGATGCGCCCGGACTATGACAGCAACCTGACGGCTGTACGCACCAACCCGGCGATGGACGAGGAGATGGTCGAATACACGGCGATGACTGTGTCATTCAATGCCGACTATCATGTGCCCAACTGGGTGGCCTACGAGCTGACTGCCGACGAGGCGCGCGGCGAGGAGCCGCGCTACAACAAGTTTCAGCAGGACAGGCGCGTCAAAGGGTGCGCCACTCCGGCCGACTATCGCAACACGGGGTTTGACCGCGGCCACATGGCTCCGGCTGCCGATATGAAGTGGGACTCTGTAGCGATGCGGGAGTCGTTTATGATGACCAACATCGTGCCCCAGATCCATAGCATCAACAGCGGAGCCTGGAGCAAATTGGAAGATAAGTGTCGCTCACACGCGATAGCCGACAGCGCCGTCTATATCGTCTCGGGTCCGGTGCTGACCGATCCGATTGATTTCCGCATCGGAGCTACGGGCGTGGCCGTCCCGCGACGATTCTTCAAAGTGATACTCTCGCCATACGCCGACCCGCCTCAGGCGATAGGATTTATTGTGCCCAACGAAGACTTCAGGGGGGGCATCCAGGCTTGCGCCGTCAGCGTCGACTCCGTCGAGGCACTGACCGGCCACGACTTCTTTTCAGCCCTTCCCGACGACATAGAAGAACAACTTGAATCAACACCTAACTTTCACAAATGGAGCCGAATCAACAGGTAGACACGATCTGCGCTATATCGACCGCTCCCGGAGTGGGCGGCATCGCAGTGGCTCGCGTCAGCGGGCCTGACGCCTTCGAGATTGTGGACAAAATCTGGCAAGGACGTCGCCTCGCAGAGTGCGAGTCACACACAGCTCATCTTGGCACGGTTATCGATACGCAGGGTAAGCCGCTCGATCAGGCAGTGGCCACCATCTACCGCGGGCCGCGCTCGTTTACGGGCGACGACACGGTGGAGATAGCCGTACACGGCTCGCGCTGGATTCAGCGAGAGCTCATCGACTCGCTATGCCGGGCAGGATGCCGACTCGCTGAGGCGGGAGAGTTTACTCGCCGCGCATTCTCCTCGGGCAAGATGGACTTGGCTGAAGCTGAAGCTGTTGCTGATATGATAGCCTCGACATCGCGCGCCGCCCACCGCATCGCCTCGACCCAAATGCGCGGGCACTATTCGGCCCACCTGGGCGCCCTGCGCGACAAGCTGATCGACCTCGCCGCCCTGCTTGAGCTTGAGCTCGACTTCTCGGAAGAGGAGGTCGAATTTGCAAGCCGCGAAAAGCTCCGTACCCTCGCTCGCGAGCTACATGACGAGATCAGCAGGTTGACGGCATCGTTCCGCTCCGGTGCGGCGATCAAGGACGGTGTCCCGGTAGCCATCATCGGCCCGACAAATGCCGGCAAGTCGTCGTTGCTCAACGCTCTGGTCGGCGATGATCGTGCCATCGTCAGCTCGATCCACGGCACTACGCGTGATATCATCGAAGATACCATCGAAATCGGTGACTATCTGTTCAGATTCCAGGATACTGCCGGACTGCGCACGACTGACGACACCATCGAACGCATCGGTATCGACCGATCCCTCACAGCGGCACAGAAAGCACATATTGTCATCCTGGTCATCGATCTCTCAGACACGCGCGAGAGTCAGACTGACGACCTTGCCGCCCCCTCGATCATCTATCTCAACAAGACCGATCTTGTCGACGAGGGCGCGACCGCCGAGGCTGTCGGCCGTGTACATCAGCAGTATCCCCGGGCCACGGTCATCAGCGGCACGACCCGCTCAGCCGAGACCATAGGCAAACTGCGCGACGCACTCACCGACATCATGGATCGCGAAGCCGACAGCGGCGCGGGCGATATACTCGTCACCAACGCACGCCATGTTCAGGCACTGACGCAAGCCCTTGACTCAGTCAGCCGCGTAATCCAGGGCCTCGACGCCAACCTCTCCGGCGACTTCATCGCCCAGGACATCCGCGAGACCATCCACCACCTTGCCGCCATCACCGGCGACATCACCACCCCCGATCTCCTCGCTACCATCTTCTCTCGCTTCTGCATCGGCAAGTAATTGGTTGATTATCAATGATTTGCATTGATGGTAATTGACTGCTACTGAGCGATAAAACTTAATACATTCAAGAACGCCTAATGCTGATAACTGTCAGTGTTAGGCGTTTTTATGCACCATTTTGTACGGATTCTGTACGACAGCGACTCATTTCACCCCTCGCGTCAGCAAGGTGGTGGAGGATTGCGGA
>JAAVFS010000118.1 GCA_014800605.1 Bacteroidales bacterium
CCTGGAGCCGATCAAGGGCCTTAAGATTCAGCTCACGATGAATCGCACCGATAATCGCTCCAAGCAGATGCAGTTCATGTATGCCGATATGCCGGTTTCGCTGACCGGATCATATACCCGCACCCACTGCGCCATCGGCACTGCCCTCTCAAGCTCGAAGGCCGACAATGGCTATGCTTCTGACACCTTTGATGCCTTCCTGTGCAATATCCCGATCGTTGCCAAGCGTATCGAGGATTCATATATGGGGGTCGACTGGCCGGATGCCGGCTTCCTGAGCGATACCCCATGGGCCGGTCAGCCTTTTGATCCTGCTGTCGGCACTTCGTCAGTTACATCTTCTGATGTCCTGATCCCCGCCTTCCTGGCTGCATATAGCGGAAGCGATCCCTCCAAGATCACGCTCGACCTCTTCCCGTCGTTCAAGTCGGTACTCCCCAACTGGCGCATCACCTACGACGCTCTTCAGATATTGCCTAACTCCAAGTCGCTGTTCAAGACATTCTCGCTTAACCATGCCTATCAGTGTACCTACTCTGTGGGCAACTATTCGTCGTTCCTCAACTGGATCTCGGCCGATGGCAATCGTGGCTTCACACTCGATGAGCTGACCGGCCGCCCGATCCCGTCGTCTCCCTACAACATCACGACCGTAGCCATCACCGAGAGATTCGCTCCGCTGATCGGCGCGTCGGTGACCTTGCGCAATGACATCACCTTCAATGCTGAATACCGTGACCAGCGCACGCTGACTCTCAATCCGGGAGCTGGTCAGGTGGTCGAGGCTACTACCAAAGGATTGACCGTCGGAGCCGGCTACAAAATCGTCGGATTCAATACCATCCTCAAGATGAAGGGCTCAGGCAAGTCCGTAAGCAATGACCTTACTCTCAACCTCGACCTGAACTTTAATTCTACTCAGGCACTTATCCGCAGAATCGAGACCGCCTACACTCAGCCGACCTCCGGCACGGAGACTTTCGGCATAAACTTCTCTGCAAAGTACATACTTTCGCGCCGTCTGACTTTGGCCGCCTATTTCGACCATCAGGTCAACACTCCCCTGGTCACCACTTCGGCCTATCCGACTACTAATACCTCTTACGGTCTTTCGCTCAATCTTAATCTCGCCCGCTGACTTGTCGTTTGCTCTTGATTTTTCGGATAAAAGCATCTAAATTTGTATAATGAAACTGTTTAGAACTTTATCCATCTCCTCCGTGGCTTTTTTGCTTGCCGGCTGTAGCAGCGGCGATCATGTCATAGGCACGGTGCCTACCATCTCTGTCGGCCTGATGACCGTGCCGGAGGTCACTCTTGTCGTTAGCGATCCTAAGGTTGCAGAGTGCGACACTCTCAGGCTATCAGCAGCCGATGTCGATTCCTGCATGACTATCTCATCGCCCTCAGGTGGAAATATCCGGGTAGTCGACGTAACTATCGGGGTCGGTTTCCACTGGGAGCAGCAGGAAACACAGGCTTTTGAGGGTGACATCAGGCTCCTGCGCAAGGGAAATGATCTCGTAGTCATCAATGACATCGACATCGAGCGCTATCTTGAGAGCGTGATCTCGAGCGAGATGAGCGCTAATTCATCGGAAGCCCTGCTTAAAGCGCATGCAGTTATTTCCCGCTCGTGGCTTATCTCTCAGCTCGATCGCCGAGGTCGCAAGGCTGAGATCCGGGCGGAGCAGCCGGGAGAAGTGACCGTCTGGTATGATCGCGATGACCACGATCTCTTCGATGTATGTGCCGACGACCATTGCCAGCGCTATCAAGGCATCACACGTCGCACCAATGATGCAGTAGTTGAAGCCGTCAAGTCGACTCGCGGGCTGGTGCTCACCTATGACGGTGAGGTTTGTGATGCACGCTTTTCAAAGTGTTGTGGCGGCGTCACCGAGGAGTTTGAGAATTGTTGGGAACCTGATCACAAGTCATACCTCGAAGCCCGCTGTGACTCGCCAGAACCGCTCCCTGTCCCCGACTTAACTGAAAATGAGGCAGCCCGTGAGTGGATCGAAGCACGTCCGGATGCGTTTTGCGCCAATCCTTCGGCTGATGTACTGGCAGCCGTGCTCAATAGCTATGATCGCGCCACTACCGATTTCTACCGTTGGACGGTCAGCTATCGCGCCGACTCTCTTGGCTCGTTGTTCGAGCGGCGCACAGGTCGCTCGTTGGGCTATATCCGGGAGTTGCGACCCCTGCAGCGCGGCAAGTCGGGTAGGATAGTCCGGCTGATGGTCGCAGGCAGTCAGGATAGTATCATCATAGGCAAGGAGCTCGAGATCCGACGCTCGCTCTCACCCTCACATCTATACAGTTCGGCATTCACTGTCGCAATAGATGGCGACGGCCCCGACGCAATGATCACACTTCATGGAGCCGGATGGGGCCATGGGGTAGGGCTCTGTCAGATAGGAGCCGCAGTAATGGGTAGCTCAGGATACTCATTTGAGGAAATCCTCTCACACTATTTTCCCGGATCAAATCTTACCTTATTATACCAATGAATTCTATCGCTAAACCTAATCAGCGCCTTTTGGCCCTGGACATCATGCGAGGTCTGACTATCGCCGGCATGATTCTCGTCAATAATGCCGGAACATGGGCCCACGCCTATGCGCCCCTGCGACATGCCGCTTGGAATGGCCTGACCCCGACCGACCTCGTTTTCCCGTTCTTTATGTTCATAATGGGCGTCTCCACCTATCTGTCGCTCCGGAAGACGGAGTTTCGCCCTACGCGGCCCGTCATCTTCAAGATCTTGCGTCGCGCACTGCTGATATGGCTTATCGGTCTCGGACTTGCATGGCTGTCTATGTGGCTTAAAGGGCTGCTGGTCGATGGGAAGACACTCGCAGAGGCGACGATGACATTCGATCGAATCCGCATACTCGGCGTCTTCCCCCGATTAGGTATATGCTATGGCATAGGAGCTCTTATTGCCGTGACTGTCAAGCATCGGGCTCTCCCGTGGCTTGTCGCTACGTTTCTTGTCGGCTACGCTCTGCTGCTGATCTTCGGCGATGGCTATGTCTATGGCGACAGCAACATACTGGCGCGTATAGACCGCTCTGTCATTGGCGATGCACACATGTACACCGACCATGCTTTCGATGAGCCGTTTATCTTTGACCCCGAGGGACTTGTCAGCACGCTCCCCTCAGTCGCCCACATGCTGATCGGCTTCCTCTGCGGAGCGATTATCTGCAGATCCGCTTCCCGCTCCGAACTGCTCAACAAGCTCTTTATCATTGGCACGGTGATGACATTCTGCGGACTCCTTCTCAGCTATGGTCTCCCTCTCAACAAGAAGGTGTGGTCACCGACATTCGTGCTGACTACCTGCGGCATGGCCGCCAGTCTGCTGGCACTCCTGATATGGATTATTGATGTCAGGGGGTGGAAACGCTGGACCCCGTTCTTCCATGCGTTTGGTGTCAATCCGCTCTACCTCTACGTGCAGAGTGCCGTGCTGGCCTATCTCCTGTCGGATATCATCATCGCGTGTGGAGCTGCTCCCGGAGGAGTGACCTCTCTTAAAGGCGCATTCTATTTTACAGTCCTGAGTCCGCTGACCGGCGGCGATGCCCAGCTCGCATCGTGCCTGTGGGCCATCCTCTTCGTCATCGTCAACTGGATTCCCGGATATTTCCTTTATAAAAGAAAAGTTTATATAAAAATTTGACACTATGAAAACAATTTATCTCGCAGGCGGATGCTTTTGGGGTACGGCCCATCTGATGTCGCTTGTGCCTGGCGTAGTCAAAGCTACTGCCGGCTATGCCAACAGCATCATCCCGTCGCCCACCTATCAGCAGGTTTGCACCGGACTAACCCGGGCGGCCGAGACTGTCAAGGTGGATTATAATCCCGATGAAGTAGGTCTTTCGACACTCTTGCGTATCTACTTCAAGAGCATTGACCCGCTGTCGCTCAATCGCCAGGGCAACGATGTCGGCACGCAGTATCGTACTGGCGTCTACTATGTCGATCCCGACGACGTTCCTGTCATCGAAGCCGAGCTGGCCACCTTGCAACGCCGACACAGCGAAAAGCTCGCAGTAGAATTTTGTCCTCTGAAAAACTTCTATCCTGCCGAGGACTATCATCAGGACTATCTCGTCAAGAATCCCGACGGCTATTGCCATGTCAATCCCGCTCTGTTTAAGGAAGTCCGTCAGATGCGGAAAGCCGGGAGAGCAGAGAGTCGCGAGGAGCTTCGCAAGCGACTGACACCATTGCAGTGGGAGGTGACCCAAAACAGTGCAACCGAGCGCCCATACATCAATGAGTACGACCATGAATTCCGTCCCGGCATATATGTGGATATCGTCGATGGTACGCCTCTATTTGTATCATCCGATAAGTACGATTCAGGATGCGGATGGCCGGCATTCAGTCGCCCTATCGACGACTCACTGCTGACCGAGCACGAAGACTTCAGCTACGGACGTCACCGCACCGAGGTACGCTCCGCCAAAGCCGATTCCCACTTAGGTCATGTATTCCCCGACGGCCCGGCAGAGACCGGAGGCCTGCGCTACTGCATCAATTCCGCAGCCCTCAGATTCATCCCCCTCGAAGAGATGGCCTCCGCCGGCTATGCCTCCCTCATCCCCCTCGTCAATTAATAGATATATAAATGTCTAATAAAAATGGGGGGGGCGAATGTAAATTCGTATCCCCCAAATAAAAGAATCGGATAAAATTCAGAGATTAATTCTGAGTAAATGTCATTTCTTCGACAACAAGTGTCTGTTTGCCAAATGTATAGAATCCGATACCGCTGTAATCAAGAAGCATATATCTTACTTTAAGAATCTCCATATCATCAACATAGAAAGAAAGGACTTCGCCGTCGTAGACCAGTTTCCACTCTTGGTCAAGTTTCTTTTTGTTTTCCCACTTAACGCCTTGTGTGATATTTCCGACAACGTGGTTATCTACATATCTCGTGAAATTGACCATCTCATCGTTAAAGTTGAAGCAATAGAAGTTTCCCCCGTCTTTGTAGTTAAAGACAAAACCGCATACTCGATCGCTGGCTAACTTGTCAATCTTGACTTTTGCAATGACCTCAAACGGCTTTTTTACATCAAGAGGTGCATAGCAGTGGGTCTCGAAAAATGTGTTTTCACCAACCTTCGTGGCAACACCACTCATAGCAGTCAAAATGGCACCGGCCGCTTTATTTTCGCCCTTTGACTTAATCGTCATAACGCCCTGGTCGATTACGGCAGAACCCTTATTGCTTTCAAATGCACATTCAGTCCATCCTAAAGAGTTTGCATCGAATGTGTCAACAAAGCTCTGGGCCTTTGATGTCAGTGATAGAGTCGCAACTAAGCTTAATGCAATCAATGATTTTCTCATAAAGTGATAAATTAAAGTCGCGTCTATATACTTTCGTGTACCAACGGTTCTGTAATATTCTTGTTTTGTTCAACAAAACAATGTGTTGAATTCTTTATCTGAAGAAATAAAAAGTCTCGGAACTATTAGATGGATTAAATCTTAAGTACTTACATCCATAATCCTCCATGACATATATAATGCCAATTTTGCATTCCTTCCTGCTAATAAAAGATCCATGTTCACATACATAAAAAGCATCATGGGCGGCTTTTGTTTTACAAGATGTATAAACACAATATAGAGGCGGATTAACGGGATTTATTCGTTTCCATGCTGTTTTTAATTGACTAACTTCCATAAAGGACTTACCATACATTTTACCAAATTCAGAAATATTTGGTAATGAATGGATCTCTTTAAGTTCTGACATTTCAGCAAATGCGTATTTATTGAATACCAATTTACCGTTTTCATCGTATTTATATTCGTTCATTTGCTCGCCATCAAGCGACGCCTTAATCTGCATTTCTAACTTATGCTCTAAAGAATTTGCTTCGAGTGCTTCTTGGAGTGTATGCATCATCTATCTGTTTTTATTGGTTGTTGATATATTTATTCCAAAGAAAAAATTCATCAAAGCATAAATTTCTTTCCTCAAAATTTAACAAACGCGTGTTTGGGCGGTACAATTACTCTGTAATAAAATTTAAGAACAAAGTAAATGACCCCATTCCGCTCAATAATAGAAATGATAGATACACTCCACACCGAAGACGAGTGCAGGGAGTATCTTGAGACTCTGCTTTGGGGAGATGCGCCCGTGTGTCCTCATTGTGGTACGGTGGATAAGGAGCATTGGAAACTGACCTCTTTCGGTCGGTTCAAAGGGCAATACAAATGCCGTCATTGTAGGGCTCGTTTTAATGTACGATACGGCACTATGTTTGAGGGTACACACATTCCGCTCAAAAAGTGGTTCTATGCTATCTACCTCTTTATATCCCATAAGAAAGGCATCAGTTCCGCCCAACTTGCTCGCGACATAAATGTTACCCAAAAGACAGCATGGTTTATGCTCGGTCGTATCCGCGAAAATCTTCGTGATGATGACGCAAAATTTGATGATGATACACAAGTAGACGAAACCTATGTGGGTGGTAAAACCAAGCGGAATCGTGGTGGGCAAGGGCGCTCCCTCAAGCAGAAAACTCCAGTCTTCGGTTTGATATCAAAGGGTAAGGTATATGCAAAAGTCGTACCTAATGCCAAAAAGAAGACACTACAGGATATAATCGATGACCTTGTAAAGATAGGAGCACGAATTATATCAGACCGTTGGAAAGGGTATAATGATGTACAGAAAAACTATCTGCACGAAACTGTTGCTCACCATTTAGGTCAGTATGTGAATGAACGTGACTTCCATACCAACACAATAGAGGGATTTTGGAGCATACTCAAAAGAGGTATTGTCGGAATTTACCACCTCGTGACTGCAAAACACTTACCCAAGTATTGCAAAGAATTTGTCTATCGCTACAATACAAGAGGACTCACCGACGGCGAGCGCTTTATTGATTGCTTACGTACCCCAAGCCACAGATTGAGATATTACGAAATCTGCATGAAGCCTGATTTTGTTGAAGAAATTATGGCACGACAAATGGATAGAGAATATCAAAGAGAGTGCGAAAACATGGGACTGAGATATATCTAAAAACCTGCCACTATAACAACAAATACCTACTCGGAACAATTCGGGTGGGTATTTTTTATGATGAGGCAACCACCAAATTTTTAGGCAGTTCTGCGATATGGATTTGCGTATGTCAGAAATTTTTGCTTAATTTGCGGATTGTAAAACTAAAAATCTGCCGAAGCAAGAAACAGAAAGACTAAAGCAAGACATATTTCAAACATGACTTTTTAGACAAGTTATTTGGCTTTCGTAAATCTGGTAAATTTCAAAGCCCCAAATAATAAGTCGAAATGTTGGTTTGTACCCGACAAGGGCGCAGACTGCTTTTTACTTATTTGGGCAAA